>NZ_CAWUDM010000005.1:0-108806 GCF_963920855.1 Nostoc sp. CCY0012
GCAAGTCAAAGGCGGGGTGAGGTCAAAAACTAGACTTGCATGTTATTTAATTCATGTTCTTTAGGACAAGAATTTATGTTTAAAAATTTAATTTTTAGGTTTTTTGATTATCTGACTTAAATTTACCCGCAATAAAACTTCGCTTATTTAGGTGTTTTGTTTTGCGCTTGGTAACTCGCTCTCGCCACATCCGAAAACTAGATTCTTTCATTTCTCGCCGCATGAGGTTAATTACATCTTTTTCAGATAAGCCAAATTGAATTTCAATAGCCTCAAAAGGTGTTCTATCTTCCCAGGCCATTTCTATGATGCGATCTATGGTTGTAGAATCTAGTTCGGGTAGCTTCATGGGATTGATTAGATTTTTAGATATTCATACACCTAAAGTCTAAGCTATATTAATCTCCTGTAAAAGCCAAAATCCAGCAAAAGATTCGGTTTGGGGATCAGATTGTACACCGATAAAATGCACGCCGTTGGCGTTTTGTTTGGCTTTTTCAAAACCTTCAGCTTCTGCTAAAATTTGGGGATTTTTGATATTAGCCAAAATCCAACTTTCAGTAGCACCAGTTTCTAAAACTAATCTTCCTTGTTGTTTGGTGTCAAACTTCAAAAAAGCCAACTCTAACCCAGACATCCAACCTGCTATGGGTAATGCTCTCGGTGAGAAAATTAATACCCCAGGAATCCGGGTTTCTGGCGATAGATCAGCCAATTCTAGGGGAAAAGCTTCACCAAAACCAATTTCCCACTCTGGCATTTCCGCAAAATCCGCAGCTTGTAAGCTGACAAATGCCCATTGTTTGCCTTCTAAAGCATCTGGTAACCTTTGAGGTAAAGGACTTTCCAAACGTACCGAAGGATTAGTCCCACCTTGATAACCTTCTTCTTGGGGATAAACTTCCTCCATGCGCTGTTTCAGCCATTGGTTGAGAACTAAAATACGGCGGCTAGGTTGAGCAGGAATACCCACATCCTGACAGGCTTTAGTAATCATATTGCTCATTTGGCGACGGAAAAAGCGGATTTTGATTGGTGCTTCCCC
Organism: Nostoc sp. CCY0012; assembly: GCF_963920855.1. Taxonomy (NCBI): domain Bacteria; kingdom Bacillati; phylum Cyanobacteriota; class Cyanophyceae; order Nostocales; family Nostocaceae; genus Nostoc; species Nostoc sp. CCY0012. Next base: position 1,046 of record NZ_CAWUDM010000005.1, read on the forward strand.
GGCTTTGTCAATTGCTTCTTGCAATGCTGTCCGTAACCAACCCGAATTTACCTGCGTACTAGAACAATATTGTGCGTAACGAAATAAAGAATCGGGCTGTGTACTGATATCCCCAGGACTTTCGCAAACTAAAACTTCCCAAACTTTTTTCTGATTGGCGTCCAAAATAGGACGAGAGTAAAAATCGATTTCCCAAATACTACCCATGTTTTGCCGTGGAATTGTGGCGACTTTATATTTTTCTGATATTTATCATCATAAGAGGGAATGGCAAGATGAGGAGATTGAAGAAGCAGGGAGAAACTTCCTAGCTGCTATTTTTCCAGTTAGCGATCGCAAATATGAACAATGTAGGTGAAAATATGGATATAATTCACAACGGCTGATCAATAACTAAATATGAGCTACTGCCTCAATCCCAGTTGTGATAACCCCCTCAATGCTGATGGTACAGAATTGTGCCAGAGTTGTGGGACAAGAATAATACCACTACTGCGAAACCGCTATCGCATTATCCAGCCACTTGGCGGTGGGGGCTTTGGCAGAACTTTTTTGGCGGAAGATGAAGATAAGCTCAAAGAACATTGTGTTGTAAAGCAGTTAGCACCGAGAGTTTCAGGTACTACCGCTTTACATAAGGCTACTGAATTGTTTCACGAAGAAGCGCGGCGTTTGCAACAGTTAGGAGAACATCCCCAGATTCCTACTTTGTATGCTTATTTTCAGCAGGATCATTATTTATACTTAGTACAACAGTTAATCCCCGGACAAACTTTACGCCAAGAGTTGAAACAGCAGGGAACTTTCAGCGAGGAGCAAATTTGGCAAATTCTCAGGGAATTATTACCAGTTTTGAAGTTTATTCATGATTATCAAGTCATCCACCGCGATTTAAAACCCGACAATATCATTCGTCGCTGTTCTCAAGATACTAATTCTTTTTCTGCCAGTAATTTAGTCTTGATTGATTTTGGTGTTGCCAAGCAAGTAACTGCAACTTCTATGGAACACACAGGTACTAGTATCGGTTCCTATGGCTATGCACCAATGGAACAAATGAAAAATGGTTTGGCATATCCAGCTAGTGATTTATTTAGTTTAGGTGCAACCTGTTTTTATCTGTTAACGGCTATTCATCCATATCACTTGTACATGGAACAGGGCTATAGCTGGGTGTCATGTTGGCGGCAAAATTTGCAGTCGCCCATATCCACAAAATTGCAACAGGTTTTAGATAAGCTGTTACAAAAAGATTTAGCACATCGCTACCAGTCAGCAGATGAAGTGCTACAAGATATACCAACACAGCGAAAACAGGCAGTAAGTCCCATACAGCCTTTACCGTTGAAAATTAACTTGAAATCATCAGTTTTTCCTAAGACTGTAATTCAAACGGAAATTGGGTGGCGCCATAAACGCCTCATTGGTTGTGCTGGTGTAATTTTGCTGTTGGGTTTTGGGGGATTTCTGCACTCTTGGCAAAATTTATCTTTGACTGGACATTTAGCTGATGTTAATTCCCTAGCCTTCCAACCCCATCTGCACAATTCGGCTTCTGGGAAGACAATCTTTGCTAGTGGTAGTGATGACACCACGATTAAACTTTGGCATCTAGAAAAAAAACGGAAAATCCGCACTTTTAAAGGACATTCAGACTGGATTTATGCTGTTACAATCAGCCAGGATGGGCAAACCCTTGTCAGTGGTAGTAAGGATAACACCATCAAAGTGTGGAATCTGCATACAGGAGAAAAAATTCGCACGCTGACAGGACATAAAAGTTATGTTCATTCAGTTGCTGTTAGCCCCGATAATCAAATTTTGGTAAGTGGTGGTTATGACTCGCTGATTAAAGTATGGAATCTCAATACGGGAGAAGAAATCCGCACTATCAGGGGTCATTTAGGAGAAGTTTTATTTGTAGCTATTCATCCAGATGGTCAAAGTTTTCTCAGTAGTGGTACTGACGATACCATTAAAATTTGGAATTTAAACACAGGCGAAAAAATATTTAATTTGACAGGACATTCCGCTGATGTCAACGCCTTAGCCATTAGTCCAAACGGTAATTTAATGGTTAGTGCCAGCGATGATAAAACTATTAAACTGTGGAATTTCAATACTGGTAAAGAAATACGCACCTTGTCAGGACATGAAGCTGATGTCAATGCGATCGCCTTTAGCCAGGATGGTATATCTATAGCTACTGGCAGTGATGACAACACAGTGAAAGTATGGAACCTCAGCACAGGACAAGTAATACATGATTTTCGAGGGCATACAGCCGAAGTTTTTGCCGTGGCTTTTAGTCCAGATGGCAAAACCCTCATTAGCGGGAGTAAAGATCAGAGTATTAAGATATGGCAACTACCATAGATTTTTGCAGCTTTTCTACTCTGCTTACAGAGGAACGGTAGAATAGGCCTTATTTTCGTAGCCTCAAAAGAAGAACTATGACAATGCATTCTACTCTCCAACGTGCATTTACCAACCGCAGCGTTTTGAAAGTGATCAGTGGTTTGAATAATTTTGATCGCGATCGCGTTGCTGCTATCATCAAAGCAGCTGAACTCGGTGGTGCGACTTTTGTCGATATTGCAGCTGATCCTGCATTAGTTGAGTTGGCAAAAAACTTGATTAATTTGCCAGTTTGTGTATCCGCCGTAGATCCAGAAAAATTTGTTCAAGCTGTAGCTGCTGGTGCAGATTTAATTGAAATCGGCAACTTTGACAGTTTTTACGCCCAAGGACGCAGATTTGAAGCCGAGGAAGTTTTAGCACTAACTCACCAAACCCGCGCCCTGTTGCCAGAAATCACCTTATCTGTCACCGTTCCCCACATCCTGGAACTAGATCAACAAGTACAACTAGCAGAAGAACTAGTCAAAGCCGGTGCTGATATTATTCAAACCGAAGGCGGTACCAGCAGCCAGCCAGCACACCCCGGAACCTTGGGATTAATTGAAAAAGCCGCCCCCACCTTGGCAGCAGCTTATGAAATTTCTCGTGTAGTATCAGTACCCGTACTCTGTGCTTCCGGCATTTCTAACGTGACCGCACCTCTAGCGATCGCCTCCGGTGCAGCAGGCGTTGGTGTAGGTTCCGCCATTAACCAACTCAATAGCGAAGTAGCCATGATTGCTGCTGTGCGCGGCTTAGTCGAAGCCATAGCTAATCAGGCGATAAGCTTGACGGTATAGCTCTTACCGTTTAGTTAGGGAGTGGGGAACTCGGGGCCCCCTCTGGGGATAAGGGGTAATGGGGAGTGGAGAGTAAAGAACAAATTTCCCCCCTGCACCCTGCACCCTGCCCCCCTGCCTCTTCTGCTCCCTACTATTTAACTTAAACAATCTTTCAACGCATAAATCACCTGGTCTTGCTGTTCTTGTGTCAATTCTGGGAACATGGGCAAAGATAGCACCTCTTGACAAGCTAACTCTGTCACGGGTAATTGCCCTGGCTGATAACCTAGATGTTGATACACGGGCTGCAAATGTAGGGGGTGGGGATAATAAACCATTGAACTGACTCCCTGTTCTTGTAATTGACTACGCACCGAGTCTCGATAGGTAGCTGTAGAACCATTTCGCCCTTCAGTGGAGATGCGAATAGTGTATTGATTCCAGACACCAACACCACCAGGTAACTCTTGGGGTGTCACAATACCGGGAACTTGACTGAGAAATTTTTGGTAGTAAGCGGCGATCGCCTGCCTTTTCTGATTCCAAGTATCGAGGTGTCGGAGTTTAATTTGCAGAATTGTCGCTTGAATAGCATCTAAACGGCTATTTACACCAACTTCCTCGTAATAATACTGCTTTGTTTGTCCATGTTCCTTGAGTACCCGCAGCTTGGTAGCCAATTCAGGATCATTAGTCGTAATGGCTCCACCATCGCCGCAACCACCCAAATTCTTGGTAGGGTAGAAACTAAAGCAACCAATATGTCCAATACTACCGACTTTCTGATTATTCCAACTGGCACCTGTAGATTGAGCGCAATCTTCAATAACTGCTAAATTATGAGACTGAGCGATAGCCATCAGTGCTGTCATATCCACAGGTTGCCCAAATAAATGCACTGGGATAATGGCTTTAGTTTGAGGAGTAATCGCCGCAGTCACCTGATGTAAATCAAGATTAAAAGTAGTAGTGTCTATATCAACAAAAATTGGCTTGGCACCTACAGCACTAATGACTTCAGCCGTCGCCACAAAAGTAAAGGGTGTAGTAATTATTTCATCACCTGCACCAATTTCTAAAGCGCGTAATGCTAAGTAGAGTGCATCTGTCCCAGAGTTGCAAGCTATACAATTACTTACTTGATGATAGGCTGCAAATTGTTGCTCAAAGCCTTCAACAATGGGGCCGCCAATGTAACGCCCAGAAGCCAAAACCTCTAGAACAGCTGCACTCACTTCTGCTTCAATAGTGCTGTATTGTTGTTTAATATCAAAGGCAGGGATAGAATTTACGCTTTGGATCATGAGTTTTCATTAATTTGAAGATACAAAGGATGCACTTCGACGGCCAATTTTTGCTGATTGAGATATTTATCAAAAAGCCTTTGAAAGACTGTCGCCCCGGATACGCATCAAAGCGGGATATTACTGAATTTATTTTATGGTTAAGGATACCATTGGTTGGTAAAAAAGGTGATACATATCAACCAAGATCCAACACCTGGAATTAAAGTTCCAAGTATATCGGCTTAGGAGGTAGAAAACCCATGACGGATTTGATCAGGCTCGATTTGGTTGATTTAGGACTGGCTGTCGGATTGATGGCCATTGCCATTGGTTTATCTGCCTGGGAAAAACTCGGACTAGAGTTAAACTTAGCCATTGTAACTGGCAGAACTATCCTCCAACTACTGGTATTAGGATACGTTTTAGATTTCATTTTTGCTTTAGACAATCCTTGGGCAGTTTTGGCGATTTTAGCAATAATTTTGACAATTACGGCGATTGTCGCACGAAACCGCATCAGCCAAAAAATTCCCTCTGTTTTGCCTTTGGTTTGGGGAGCAATTTTAATCAGTACCGCCTTGACAGTGCTTTACACCAACTTCTTAATTATTCAACCAGATAGATGGTACGAACCGCGATACATAATTCCCTTAGCAGGAATCATTTTAGGTAACGCCATGAACGCCGCCGCCATCTCTGGCGAACGTTTGGTTAGCACCATAAACGCTCAACCGTTGGAAATAGAAACTCACCTCAGCTTAGGTGCAACTCCCCAGCAAGCAGTCAGCCAGTACCGCAAAGAAGCCATTAGAGCCGCGTTTCTGCCCACTCTCAATCAAATGATGCTGATAGGTATGGTAGCCATCCCCGGCATCACCACTGGACAGTTATTAGCAGGAATCAGACCCCTAGATGCCATTTCCTACGAAATTTTAATTATCTTCATGGTGGCGATCGCTAATTTATTGACCACAATTTTAGTCACCAAAGGGTTAATGCGTCAGTTCTTCAATTTTGCCGATCAATTGGTAAGGTAGGGCGTAGGGAGATGGGGAAAAGATTAACTAATTCGTAATTCGTAATCCCCTTGTCCGCAGTCTCTAATCCCCAATCCCCATTAAAATGAGAATTGACGTTCTCCAGTAGCTACAGTGTCAGAATCTCTGCCATTACGTGATCAATATCTCGCTTTAATTGATGAAATTATCCAAGCCACTCTCCAGGGCAAAATTAGCTCTGTGGAAATGGTGTATCAAATGTTGCAGAAAAATATTACTTCGGGGACAGGAGAAGTCTTTGAGTTAGTTTTGAGCGATCGCCTCAGCACCATCCAAGCTCAAGTAGATAATGAAACCGACGAATTGAAGAAATCTAAAGCTAGTCGGAGTTTGAGAGCAATTAAGACCATTCAAAGCCAATGGCAGCGATATTGGGAGCAAAATAAAGCTACAGAAGCGATCGCCTCGGCAGTCAAAGATATAACTACAGCTGCTACTGATGAACGTCTGGCGACATTTTTACGGGTTATCGATCCCAATCAAAAACAGCCACCAAATTCGCAACAACTACAGCAGTTATCCAAAGCTTTACAACAATTTGCTCAGGTAGATTCAGACTTGCAGGAAATCACCCAAGGAATTACCCGTGGTTTAAATGCTCGGCAACGACTGCAAAACGACTTGGTAAGTTGGATGTATGAGCAAAATCAGCAATTGGGATTTGGCGGTGTCCCTGGAGAAAGTGGCCCTTGGGCAACTTGGGCGAAACAAGTTAAAAGTGATATTCCCCAAGCATTTTTTCGCACCTTAGCAATGGAACAATCTGCCATTGAATTTGCCGAACGCCACAACAGTCTTACCCTTGGTGACTGGGTAGAGATGGCGTTAATTTTGCAATATTTACAACTAGGTTTAGTCAACTGGTTTGACCAACAAGCCTATAACATCCAAGCCGGTTCAAAGTTGTCGATTTCCACATTTTTAACCTTTGCCGTAATTTGGAGTCAATTGGCAAGTGGTTTTCAGAGTAGGGCCACATATAGTAATGCCTGTTCTCAAGTAATGCTGCAAATTCTCCGCAATTTTTCCCAGCGTTCATATTTTCCTCTTTACGGGGGAATTTTTGCTTCTTTTTCTGGGAGTTCTCTACGTGATGCCTTAGATTATTTAGATGAACCACTGCGACGAGTTGCCAGAACCCAAGAAAAAGCCAGAATTTTGACACTCCTTGGCTATTCACAGCGTGCTTTAGGACAATATCAGCGCTCTATCCAATTTCATCAGCAAGCACTAGAAATTTCTAGAAATGCAGGCGATCGCCCCTGTGAAATTGCCAATCTTAACCACCTCAGTCGTACCTATGTACAAGAGAAAAATTATCCTGAAGCGATTAACTATAGTCAGCGGGCATTAATGCTGAGTCGGCAAGCAGGCGATCGCACCGGAGAAGCCAACGCCCTGGTAAGTCTGGGTTACAGCGAAGTGATGCAGGCACAACAACTCGAACAAATAGAACCAGAAATTTACGAAACAGCTATTAACTATTTGGAACAAGGTTTAAAGTTATCAGAACAGTTAAATGATATTCAAAGTAAAGCTTTGTGTTTTAGTAGCTTAGGTATTGCTTATCTAGTTATAAGTCAAGCACCAGCAGCAATTCCCTATTTAGAAAATGCCTTTAAAACAGCCCAAATTTCCGGCGACTTGTATCTTCAAGGACGTAATCTAGCTTATTTATCTGAAGCTTATTATCAACTACAAAATTCAGAAAAAGCTATATATACTGGTGCCTTAGGTATGTATTTGCTAGAACAAATTGCGTCTAATGAGTGGCGACAACCCGCAGGGTTACTCACAATTTTACAAGGACAAATAGGAGCAGAAGCTTTTCAAAGTTTATTACAGCAACATCGTCCTAAAATGATTGCCATTATTGGTGTAGATGGCTATGATTACATTCCTAAATTGTTAGCCAGATACAAAGAAAGTATCTAATTTAATATTATTTAAAAAATCTGGGGTTATAAAATTCGCCGCAATTCTCCCACTGTATTTGCTGTGATAATATCCCGTAAAATCAATTTTAATCTTTCTAAATCAGATATTTGGACAATTTGTGGTATCAATTCCAAGCCATCACTGCCAAATTTTGCGTCTAGGCTAGTTTCGATGCTAGAAATTATTCCTTGTCTTTGTCCACCTAACAAGAATATCTAAGTAGGACGGCGTAAATAATTAAAGGTTTGTAGTGAGTTAGCGCGGTCTTGGGGGTTTCCCCCATGAGCGACTAACGTTCGCGTCAGCGTGCCGGAGGCATCACCCGTAGGGTGAGGACTTTAGTCCTCAAATAAGGGCTTCAGCCCTTACTACGAAATGAATTTTAATTATTTTACATTGCTGAACATAGTTTGATTTTTTCTCGCCGACTTACCTAGTAGCTGTGTTACCCATCTTACCCAGTTATCGAGTGCGAGACTAATTAACCTTTTGGTGCTGACATCTGCGGATTTTGCCATTGGGAAAAGACAATATTTCAGTATCAAGTTTAACAAACCATCTTGTCCACCTCAAGCGATCGCACACTATAAATAATTGGTGATTTTTGTATAGCAACAGCCAGATAAATTAGGACACAAAATGTAAAATATGTTCTATTTACCAGCAAAATTCAATAATTGCTCATCGCTCATCTAATTTCCACAGAATAAATTTAGCATTAGAAAGAAAATCTGTAAAAATTACCAAATGTTGATAATTCCTTCATAAAATTGTTTTATGTCAAGATTCATGAATGATTAAATGCCATTGCTTTGCCTGATTCCTAAAACTCATAAAACTAAGCGATCGCTTCAATAACTAATAGCTTGCAATAGACCTCTTGCAATAAAAATATGACCCAGCTAAACAAGGCTGTTGTGCTGATTACTGGTGCATCTGGTGGTTTCGGACAGGAACTAACCCGACAGTTGTTAGCAGCTGGTAGCCGACTAATTTTAACGGATGTAGATGAAAGGTTGCTGTACGAACAAATAGAAGTAATTCACCATGAAATCGGAATTGGCGAAGTACTTGCTTGCATGTCTGTAGATCTTTCTACCCGCGAGGGATGTGAAATTCTGTATCGTCAAGTGAAGAAACTCAATATTCCCATTGATATTGTAATTAACAATGCTGGGATTGCACTTTTTGGCCGCATGGACGAAATTCCTAGTGAAAAATGGGAGCGTCTGATGCAAATAAATTTACTCGCCCCAATGCGATTAAGTGCGCTTTTTATTGCTGATATGATTGCCCGCCAACAAGGTCACATTGTCAATATTTCCTCCGTAACAGGCTGGTATGCACCAAGTGGAATGGCTCATTATGCAACTAGCAAATTTGGTCTACGGGGATTCAGTGAAGGACTTTTCCAAGAAGTCAAAGACCATAATGTTAAGGTGACAGTTGTTTATCCTTCTTTTAGCCGCACCCCAATTCTTCAGTCGGAACGTTTAGGAACTTTAGCAGAAGGTTTTCATGGCTTCCCAGAAAATCTAGCAACTGATCCTGCTAAGGTAATGAGTGCCACAATTCGAGGAATTATTCACAACGAACTACACGTATTTCCCGATGCAACAGCTAAAAATACCCATTTTCTCAAACGATATTCGCCACAATTACTGACCTGGATTATTGATAAACTCTTCAAGAATTTAAAAAATAATCAAAGAAATGAAACCCAGATTTTAGGGACTGACAAATAAACATCAGCCAACCTAACACAATAAACTTCTTTGTTCCTTATTTCTCTGTGTCCTCCGCCCTCTCTAATGCCTTTTTCTATAACTGTCCCTGAGCAGTAAATGTACGCCAAAGTATATTAATAGTTAGCAGAAATTAATATTTTATTTCACCCTTCAATATTAATGAGATGAACCACTAGTAGCACTGCGCGGCAGTCAAAATACTTATAAAATAGGGTATTCTCTAATTGAGAATGGTGGCTTAATTTACGCCGTATAGTACTAGTAATGCGATTATTTTGTTCCTGGCAACATACATTGCAAAATTTCGGAGTTGAGCAAGTAGCAATTGAGCAAGCCTTTACTGATTTGGTAGAGGCTTATTCTACAGGCGATCGCCACTACCACACACTCCAACACATTGAACACGTCCTCAGCACAATTGATACTTTGCAAGCCTACGCTCATGACCTAGTTGCTGTGAAACTTGCAGCGTGGTTTCATGATGTAGTATATGACAGCCAGGCAAAAGATAATGAAGAACAAAGCTCAGACTATGCTTGTAAGATGCTGAGTAATTTGGGGATTCCCCACAGTAATATTACTATTATTAGCCGTCTCATTTTACATACTAAATATCACCAAGCCCTTACTGATGACCATGATAGTCAAGTCTTACTTGATGCAGATTTGGCTATTTTAGCAACTAACCCAGTCCAGTACCGACAATACGCCCATGCTATTCGCCAAGAATATGCATGGTTGTCAGAATTAGAATATATTACAGGTCGTAGACAAGTTTTAGAGAATTTTTTGCAGCGGCAGCGTATTTATCATACACCTTTGATGTTCCAGGTTGCCGAACAATCTGCTCGTGCCAATCTCCAGGCAGAAATTCAAACACTTGACCCCAGTCATAGGTAATAACACAGTACCAAACCTTATGGTAGGTTAAGGTTACACTCACACATTGCAATAGTTAACTTGTATCCTCATGACTGGAGAGTATAATCTTGGGAATAGAACTACGCAGTTTCGTCTTTCTCGACAGCCTGCAACCTCAACATGCAGCTTATATGGGAACAGTAGCCCAAGGTTTTTTGCCCTTACCAGGAGATACATCATTATGGATTGAAATCTCTCCGGGTATTGAAATTAATCGCATTACAGATGTAGCGCTAAAAGCTGCCTCTGTGCGCCCAGGAGTACAGGTAGTTGAACGACTCTACGGTCTACTAGAAATTCATTCTAGCTCCCAAGGAGAAACGCGGGCTGCGGGTCAAGCTATTTTGGCGGCACTAGGAGTTAAAAAAGAGGAATGTCTCAAACCGCGTGTTGTTTCTAACCAAATTATCCGCAACATTGATGCCTACCAAACCCAATTAATCAATCGCACGCGCCGAGGACAACTACTACTAGCAGGACAAACCCTGTATGTTTTAGAAGTTCAACCTGCTACTTATGCTGCACTAGCTGCCAATGAAGCCGAAAAAGCCGCAGCAATTAATATCTTAGAAGTGCAAGCTGTAGGCAGCTTTGGCCGACTGTACTTAGGTGGAGAAGAACGGGATATCCTCGCAGGTGCGGCGGGAGCATTAGCGGCGATAGAAAATGTCGCTGGTCGGGTACATCCCCAAAGTGCAAATGAGTAAAGGAGAGAAAATGGCAAATCTAGAGCATCTGACTTTACTCAAAGCAGGTGCAGTTACATGGGTAAAGTGGCGACAGCAAAATCCGCAAATAAAATTAGACCTAAGCGCCGCCGACCTCAAAGGAGATAACCTCAGAGGTGCAGACCTCCAAGAAGTTAACTTGAACAAGGTAGATTTAAGTCATGCTTTATTAGTGCGGGCTAACCTTAAAAGTGCTGACTTGAGTGGTGCAAACCTTCATCAAGCCACGCTCATAGAGGCGAATTTAACCGCAGCGAACTTTAGTGTGGCTAACTTAAGCAGCGCTGTATTAACTCAAGCCAATCTCAGTCATGCTAATTTGATTGGATCTGACTTGAGTCAGGCAAATCTGCAAAGCGCTGTCATCTTTAATGCCAACTTAATTGGCACTGACCTCAGAGACGCTAACTTAAGAGATGCCGATTTGGGTACAGCGCAGTTAATGAGGACTAACCTTTGTTTTGCCAACTTGATGGGAGCTAACTTAATTGCGGCTAACCTCAGCGAAGCTATTTTGCACGCAGCAGAACTGATGGGGACTTACCTTTATCAAACTAACTTATACAAAGCCAATCTCACCCAAGCTCACCTGAGTGGTGCATACTTGTTGCGGGCTAACCTGCGTGAAGCTGACTTAAGAGGTGCCAATTTATCATGGGCTAACCTCTCAAGAGCAAATTTGGCAGGGGCCAATCTTCAAGGAGCTAATTTGAGGGGTGCTAATCTTCAGGATGCTAACCTCATTGGCGTGAATTTTCAGGATACAATTATGCCGGATTTTTATAAGCGTGTTTAACTTCAACTCAACCCAACATTGATCTCAGAAACTCACCAGGGATATTGGTGTTGGGTTTCCTTACGTCAACCCAACCTTGTATATTGAGAGAAGCCTTGCAAAATAAGAGTTTTAGATTTTTATCTAGCGATAGTGATTAAAGAGGGTTAGTCAGGAAAGAGCTCGTACCGCTGCGCGGAAGTCAAAAGTCAAAAGTCAAAAGTCAAAAAGCTTATCAAACAGGCTGTTTGACGATTTCAAATGGTATGCCTATTTACGCCGTGTTGTACTAGTAGGTTTTAAACTTGAGTTTGGACTAATTTGCATTTAGAAGCAATGAATAGAAGGCAAGAGAAAGTAACCCAACTTCTTTGAGAGGCTGAGTTTAGATAGCTTTGCGGAATTTTTCTAGTTGTGTCAGGATCATCACGGCCTATCCAGTGACAGAATATTTTTTTAGTTGGAGTCCCTAAGTAGATGATTTAGGCTGTGCAATAAATCTTGGGCTGTGTAGGGCTTGGAAATAACTAGTTGGACTTGAGTATTATCGGCCATCTCCAAAGCTTCATGGGGGTTGATGCCGCTGCAAGCAATGATTTGCACTTGGGGGTTCATTTTTTGTAAGGTGCGGATAGCAGTGATTCCGTCCATTTCTGGCATCATGATATCCATCAACACTGCACTGATGTGCTTTTTGTGCTGGGCATAAAGTGCGATCGCCTCGATGCCATTACTGGCTATGAGAGTTCTATAGTTGTGCTTTTCTAGAATGATTTTGGCAATTTCTTGAATTTGCGTTTCATCATCCACTACTAAAATCAGTTCTCCCTGTCCAGGAAATGGCTCTAAATTCTTGGTTTCCAGTGATGGAGTGGCGGCGACGGCGGGTAAGAACAGCTTAAATTTACTACCTTGCTCAATTTTACTAGACACGCTCACAAAACCCCCGTGGCTTTTGACAATGCCCAACACGGTGGAAAGACCCAATCCCGTACCTGTACCGATTTCTTTGGTGGTGAAGAATGGTTCAAAAATCCTATCTAATGTGGCTGGTGCCATGCCAATTCCCGTATCGGCCACAGTGAGCAAGATATAATTCCCAACTTTGGCATCAAGATGCATTCGGGTATAGGCTTCGTCAATAAAGATATTTTGGGCAGAAATTGTCAGCTTACCACCGTCTGGCATGGCATCGCGGGCATTCACCACTAAATTCATCAGTACTTGATGTAGTTGTGTCACATCCCCAGAGATAGCCCACAAATCTTCTGGTATGGAGAGTACAAATTCGATACATCTAGGAAATATTTGTTTGGCTATGAGGGTAATTTCTGCAATCAGGTGCTTGATTTGCAGGATTGTACGTTCTCCTTTAAATCCTCGCGCAAATGACAACACTTGTTTGACTAAATCAGCGCCGCGTCTGGCGTTTTTTTCGATAATCGCTAGTAGACGTTGATATTGTTCTTGGTCCTGAGCAAATCTTACTTGTAGCAGTTGAGATGCTGCCAAAATTGGTGTCAGTATATTATTTAAGTCGTGAGCAATGCCACCGGCTAAAGTGCCGAGGCTTTCTAAGCGTTGAGCGCGGAAAAACTGCTCTTCAAGTTGTTTTTTTTGTGTAATGTCAGTATCAACTGAGAGGATAGCCTTGGGTTGTCCTGCGGCATCACGCATCAGTGTCCAACGGCTTTCAACGATGACTTCTTGCCCAGATTTGGTAAATTTACGTAATTCACCTTGCCAGGAACCAGATTCGGTGACGGTTTTTAAAGCAGCTTTGAGTTGAGGCGAAGTTTTTTTGAACATCAGATGTTGGACATCTTTACCCAAGGCTTCTTCTGCTAACCAACCATATAAACGCTCTGCACCTTGATTCCAATATGAGATTTGGCTTTGAAAATCTCGCACTAAAATGGCATCAGTGGCAATATCGAGTAAAGCTGCTTGTTCAAAGATTTTATTTTCAGCATGTTTGCGTTCACTGATGTCTGAAAAGGAAGCAATCACGGCATAAGGAGTGGGTTCATTGTCACGAAACAAAGGTTGGGAATTAATAGAAATCCAAACCAGTTGTCCATGAGGCTGATAAACTCCCATAACTACATTCGAGCAGGGTTGTCCTGTGCGTAAAGTGACTATTGCTGGATGAGTTTCACCAGGAAATGGAGAGCCATCTTCTTTAATGGTGTGCCAACAAGAATCAGTACAAAGGCGGCCAAATATTTGCTCGGAAGAAAGCCCCAAAATCCTTTCGGCGCTGGGATTACAAGCGATGCTCCTACCATTAGCTTCGTATACCACAATGCCCTCAGACATTGCTGTCACCACTGAACGGTAACGTTCTTCGCTGTCTCGTAATGCTAACTCTGCCTGTTTGCGTTCGCAGATGTCTCTAGTTGTACCAATCATCCGCGTTGGCTGACCAATTTCGTTATTAAAGACTTTAGCTTTGTGACTCAGCCAGTGAACGCTGCCATCGGGCTGAATAATTCTAAATTCGCTGTTTAATTCATTGGCTTGCTCAAGGCTATCAGCTATAGCGGCAGTTAAACATTCCCGGTCTTCAGGATGAACTAAGTTCAATAGTTCTGCCATGCTATGACTACCATCACCACTGGGTAAACCATATATGTCTTCCAGGTTACTAGAACACACTAGCTCGTTGGTGATCAGATTCCAGTCCCACATTCCCATGTAAGAGGCTTCTAAAGCAAAACTCAGTCTGGCCCCACTTTCTTGCAACGACTCTTCTATCTGCTTACGTTCTGTAATATCTTCGGCAATGCCGGCATTATATTCTACATGGCCTTGCTGATTATATATGGCAAAGCCCCGATCCCAGATCCATCGCATGGAACCATCGGGGTGGGAAATCCGATATTCGACATCAGCCGACTCACCCTGCTTCTGGCGCTGTATTTTGGCCAGCACACGATGGCGATCGTCTGGATGCACTGCTTCTAACCATGAGCCTGGCTGATCAGTTAAACTCTGGCAAGAGCGACCCCAAATTTTTTCATAAGCAGGATTAACATACAGGTTCTCCTCTAAATCTGGGGTTGACATCCAAATTACGGCTTGAGTATTTTCGGCAATCCGGCGAAATTTTTCTTCACTCTTTTGCAGTGATAACTCTATCTGCCGACGTTCAGTGATGTCTCTACCTACACCCTGGATTTCTACTACCTTTCCTGTGTCATCTTGGATTGCGGTTACATTCCATTGAAACCAGCGCAAACCCTTCACTGTTGCCGCACGTCGCTCATTAATAGTCAACTGGTAAGGTGGAGATAGCAAATCGGTGAGATTTTGTTTGACTTTAGCCACATCATCGGCATAGATAAAATCAAATAGAGACGAATGGCGAAATTCATCTATTTGCCAACCGAAAGTTTGACAAGCGGCTGTATTAGCGAAGGTAATTTGCCCATGCAAATCCACCCGGATAATCACATCAACTTGAGTTTCTACTAGTTGGCGATAAAGTTGTTCACTTTGCCGCAATGCTTCTTCGGCACGCTGGCGTTCATTAATTTCCTGTTGTAAAAGGTTGTTAGCTACAAGCAGTTCAGATGTGCGTTCTCCTTGAAATTTTGCCAGGGTTTGCTGTAATTTCTGATTTGCCTGCACAATTTCTGCCAATTCTGCATCCAAGCAACATGGTGATTCATCTTGAGTTTGAGAACATACCTGATGTAGTTGTTGATTTACTTGTCCTAACTCATGTGTTGGGTATTGTAAATCTTGCTGCAAGGGGTTGATCATCCCAACCATGTTTGCCAGATCAAGGGCTTTGAGTAATCTAGTGTCCGTGACAATTCCCACCAATTGCCTGCCCTCATTCAAAATGGGCAGATAACGAACTTGGTGCTGACGCAGTAGTGTCCAGGCTGTAAAAATATTTTGGGAATGGGATGTAGTCATGGTAATAACTGGCTGTACCATGACCTCGGCTATTTTGACCTGGGATATATTTATCCCGTTGGCAATGAGTTTGATGACATCTTTAGCCGTAAAAATACCTAATATTTCTTTTTCTTCCACAACCAAGACATAGCTGGTGTCTTGATGCTGAAATATCTGTTTATTTAAGGAATAATGTTGATCAATGAGGGAATAATTATGACTTCGCTCTTGATTCATCAAGACAATGGCATCGACGACATAACTATCAGGGCTAATCGTTAACGGACAATGATCAATCACATGATATAAATCAGGCATGTAAATTAGCTGATTTTTAAATCGCATAGTTAATTCATCAATTTTCATGTTTTTATTGACGTCTGAACTACATAGCGAAAGTTATGCCGAGCTAAATCTGGGGAATCAAGAATTATAAAGATTAAAACAGCTAGGGAACAGATTTATCGCTGAATTAAATGATATTTGTGTCAAATATAGCTATAGTCTAAATCAGTATCCAACCAAGGTAGTTGAGGAAATTTTGTAGTTCTTAAACCCATTGTATTGGCAAATCCTGAATAGATGACTTCTTACCTAAAGAGATTACCTTAATTAGTGGTTTCACCCTCAGGGGGTCACACCACCCACACTAAGCTACTGGACTAGAGTTGAATCTTGGGGTTACTGAACAGAATTACTACTTGCTATTCCAAAGAACAAGTATATCTAGTAATATTTTTATCTAAGGAGTCTCTGCATCATTTCATAGTTCCTGAGACAAACTAGACCAGTCCATGATAGATAACTACCTCCAGAAGTTCAGCATGTCCTGGCTGCCTCTGGGTTTGTCTGCATTACTCAGTAGCATAATTTCTCATCCGACAAAAGCTCAGGTTGTCGATCCCATACAACTACCACCCCCGCAGGATCTCCAACCAGTGGTACCTGTGCCACAAGCACCAACGACACCACCGCAACCACTACCCCCACCGGCAGATTTATTCCCGCCTGCTCCGGCTCCTTCTACACCTGAATACCAATTACCGGAGAATATTCCACAGACTATTACTGTAGAACGCTTTGAAGTTATTGGCAGTACAGTATTTAGTGCCGAAGAATTAGCCGCAGCTACTGCGGAATTTATTCAAAGACCGATCTCATTAGCTGAGATTTTTCAAGCTCGTACTCAAATTACGGAACTATACATCAGCAAAGGCTATATCACTTCTGGTGCCTACATACCACCCCAAACTATTCGCTCAGGTGTAATCAAAATCCAAGTGGTTGAAGGTCAATTAGAGGACATCCAAGTTACAGGTACTCAACGTTTAGACTCTAATTATGTCCGCAGTCGCCTAGCGATCGCCACATCCGCGCCCTTGAATCGGCAAGAATTGTTGGCAGCATTACAACTATTGCAACTTGACCCTTTAATTGAAACTTTATCTGCGGAACTATCAGCAGGGTTGCATCCAGGGACGAGTATCCTCCAAGTGAAGATTCAAGAAGCAAAAACATTTAGTGTTCAAGCCATTCTCGATAATGGGCGATCGCCTAGTGTGGGTAGTTTTCGCCGCCGCTTACAATTGAATGAAGCCAACTTGCTGGGATCGGGAGACAGCTTGAGTCTCACCTACACTAATACCGATGGCAGTAATGCCTTAGATACCAGCTACACATTGCCGGTGAATCCTCACAACGGCACACTTACCTTGAATTGGGGAACGGCTGCGAGTAATGTCATCGAACGTCCTTTCAATATCCTTGATATCCAATCATCTTCTCACTACTATGAATTGACATTTCGCCAGCCATTGCTGCAAACACCCACCCAAGAATTTGCTCTGGGTGTGACAGCTTCTAGAAGAGAAAGTGATATTTCCTCCTCTTTATTGGAGCAAAACGAGACTCCCCTTTCTGAACTTTCACCAGGAGCTGATGCAGCCGGAAGCACACGCATATCTGCAATCCGCTTTTTTCAAGAATGGACTAGTCGCAATACTCAGGAAGTAATGGCATTGCGATCGCAATTTAATTTGGGTATAGGTGCATTCAATGCCACAATTAATCCCGAACTTCCCGATAGTCGCTTTTTGGCGTGGCAAGGGCAAGCACAGTGGGTGCGCTTATTAGCACCAGAAACGTTACTAATTCTCCGGGGAAATACGCAATTAGCATCCAGGGCGCTTTTACCTTTAGAACAAGTAGGACTAGGTGGTGTCAACAGTGTTCGTGGCTATCGGCAAGATTTACTCTTGACTGACAATGGTGCTGTGGCTTCAGCGGAAGTTCTTCTACCTATTGTGCGTTGGCCCCAAATAGACAGTTTGTTGCAGGTTGTCCCTTTTGTTGATTTTGGTGTTGCTTGGAATAATAACGCCCAGAACCCTGACCCTAATACCCTAGCATCTGTTGGCTTAGGTCTGAGGTGGACACAAGGCAATAATTTTACTGCTCGTCTCGATTGGGGTATTCCTTTAGTCTCTGTGCAGCAGCAGAACAAAACATGGCAAGAAAATGGACTGTATTTTTACTTACAATATAATTCTTTGTGATCTGCGGGACTTGCTTGTGGGGGCATTGCTGATATGAGTGAAATTGTGATTAATGATACAACTCTCCGGGATGGTGAACAAGCAGCTGGTGTGGCTTTTAATTTAGAAGAGAAAATAGCGATCGCTCAATTACTCGATGCAATGGGAGTCCATGAATTGGAAGTTGGTATTCCCGCAATGGGTGTAGGAGAACAGCAAGCGATTATCGCCATTACTCACTTGGGTTTGCGCGCTCAATTACTTGGTTGGAACCGGGCTGTGATTTCCGATATTCAGTCTTGTATCGCTTGTGGTTTACAGCGCGTACATATATCTATTCCTGTCTCGACAATTCTCATTACCGCTAAATTTCAGGGTAACTGGCAAGTTGTTTTCCAAAAACTGCGAGATAGCATCAGCTTCGCTGTAGATCATGGACTTTTTGTCTCTGTAGGTGGAGAAGACTCTTCTAGAGCCGAGGAAAAATTTCTCCTTGAGGTAGCACTTTATGCTCAAGAATGTGGTGCATCGCGGTTTCGCTTTTGTGACACAGTAGGTATTCTCGATCCTTTCTCTACTTATACGCAAGTTCAAAAGTTAGTCAAATTATTATCCATACCCGTAGAAATGCACACCCACAATGATTTTGGTTTAGCAACTGCCAACAGTCTAGCGGGAATCAAAGCAGGGGCTTTATCAGTTAATACAACAGTTAATGGTTTAGGTGAAAGAGCGGGAAATGCAGCTTTAGAAGAAGTGGTAATGGCTCTCAAACGCATATATCAGTATGATTTAGGACTTGATACTTCTCGTTTATTAGAAATATCTCGACTTGTCGCCTCAGCATCAGGGTACAATGTCCATCCGTGGAAGGCAATTGTCGGTGAAAATAGCTTTGCTCACGAATCAGGTATCCATGCTCATGGGATATTACAAGACTCTAATACTTACGAAGCATTTTCCCCCGAAGAGGTGGGTTCACAGCGACGTTTAGTTGTGGGTAAACATTCTGGCCGGCATTTATTGTCTAACTTACTGCAACAGCATGGGATATTTTTGAATCCAGAAGCCACCCAGTCTGTTTTAGATGCAGTACGACAAGCATCTGTGGAGAAAAAAACTAGTTTAACGACGCAAGAACTTTTGCAAATAGCAAAAGCACAGCAGCTGATTAAAAAGAACTAAGGACTGGGGGTGAGGGAGATGAGTCATATTGTCTACCCAAACAAATATGATCGCTATTCAACGCCATCCCAAGAGGTAGCTGATAGCTTGAATAACGCTCAGATAAAAATTACCTTCTCTTTCTCGAAACAGTTGAAAGGCAGAATCAGGCGCACCAAAAAAAGGTCTGAGAGTCCATCCTAGCTGACTGCCTACGAAAGCATACAGTAATAACCAAAATTGTAAGATTTTCTTACGTGTTTTGCTACCTTCATTATCTTGTTCTAAAACTAAATTCATTGCCTGATATAAAGAAGATATGCCAATGAATCCTGTGATGGCAAAAATTACTACATTTAACAAAATTAAAAATTGATAATTATTAGTAGTAATTAAGAAAAATAGTGTAATTGGGGCAAAACTAAATAGAAGGACACTAGTAACGGAAACCGCCGTTAAAACTAGGGCAAAGTGCTGACCAAAAGTACGTTTGGAACCAAAAATAATATTAGAAAAATACAATGTTGGCAGACAAATTAGCAGTGTGATGAGATAAAGTGCTGGTAATTTGACCGCGGAAGATAACGCTTGCATCCAACTATGGTATGCACCAATGATGCCGCCATAAATAGCCAGAAATATGGAACTACAAACCAACAAAGAAATGATTTTGCTTGGTAATCTTGCACCTTGGCGAATTTCATCAAGAAAAACCAGGCGATCGCGCAGTAAGCTGATCAGTACAGGAAAGTATTTTATGCCTACAGATTTCCGCTCAATCATTTTATTTTTACACACCTAATATGCAAGTTTTGGCCATCATTCATCAGCATAATCAGCACCAGAACCATATTTCCAAGCATCAATTAAACGATGCCAATAATATTGTTGTGCGCTTGATTGATGATTTATCCATGTTTCTAACATTGGACTTAGTTTAAATAAGGCAGTATAAACACCTAAATTACTGTAATGTAGTATCCAATCGAGTAAACTACCCAATCCAACTTGGGGAATTATTTTGGCAATTAATCCCGGATGGGATAAGCCAGTGCTTAACAATGTTTGTGTCAGTGCTGAAAATTGCACGACATCTTGCAAAAACGGTTTAAGTACTGGTGTCCCTAACTGTTGCATTTCCTGAAAAACTGCCGAGAGTAAGTTATTAATTTGATCAGGGTCAATTTTTTGATTTACACCCACACTCATGGCCTTTTGAAATAACCAAGTTACTGTGAGATTTGGCTGATAAGGTTGCAACAGGGCTAAATTTGGGGCTGATAATTGATTGGTTTGTAGTGCCTCTTCAATGCCATATGTTAACCGCTTCAGGTGACGCACCATTGCCCCAAAGCCGCCAAAACTTAAGGGAGATTGACTACCACTGCTATCACCTACGGGCAAAATGCGATTCCAAGGGGTTTTCAGGGGACTTTGGCGGTAGGTAGGAAAAAAACCAAACAATGCTCGTTGAAATTGCAATTGATTTAATTCAACACCTTGATATTCTGGCAGCAGCCGCAGATACTCGGCAAATAATTCTGCTAAACTCAAGCGTTGAAGTTCTGCATCCATGTAGGTAAACAAGTAAGTGGTTCTACCATCCCTAGCGGGGAAAGCTTCCCAAAAGTACTGGCATTGATTTTGCAGAGGCGTGAATGATAACAATAAGTCGCCAGAATTATTTTCGGGAAAACCTTGGGCGCAACTTCCCACTACTAAGCACAAAGCATCTGGTTTTTTACCTTGGCGTGCTTGGCGGGAGATGGGTGAAAAATGCCCCATTGCATCGATTAATAACTTTGCTTTGTATTGGTTATTGACTATCACCCCATCTGGATGAACTATTGCTTCTGTAAAAGGTGTGTTTTCTAGCAACTGGCCCCCAGCCGCCAGAAATCGGGTTTTCAATTTCTCTAGTAGGTAAACCGGATCAATGCCGATATTCAAGACATCCTCAACCCACACTTGTGTACCACCATCAAAACTGACGCGTGCGGGGTTATATTGAGTTGCGATCGCCTGTTCTAATTCTTCACTACTTAGCATGTTTAATTGCAAAAACACTGCTAATTCTGGGCGAGAAATATTCCATTCTTGTTCTCTCCCCCGCAAAATTCCTCGTTCTATTAAGGCTACTCGCCGCCCCTGCACCGCTAAAGCGCAACCAATTAAAATGCCTAATGTGCCACCGCAGACAATGGCATCCCACTCGAAAGTGCCTAAATTTTGCTGACTTTCTTTAACTACTGTCGGTACTGGTGCTGTGTTTTCTCTGATAGATTTCAGGAGGCGATCGCCTTGATACAAACCTCCCAAGGCATCGCCTGGTAATTGCGAAAGAATTTCTTCAGTGAGGGATGGGGACATATGATATCATTTCTGCCGAGCTAATTATCTTAATCCTATCTTTACCAAAATTTAAATTGTTATTTTTTCTACAAAACTGCTATCTTCATGAAAAATTCATCTTATTTAGTATATGCTTAAGTAGATTTTTATGTTAATTTACCAAATATCAATTCATAATTAAGGCATTTTTTAGTAGTTGCCTTAACCAGCTATTAGCCAACTAGTAATTTTAGTTATGGCTGGGTTAAATAATGCACTTGCTTTGTGTATATTATGTTAATTCAAATAATTCAAAAACTTATTCTAACTATTCCTCTAGCTAGAAATTTTCCCATAATATCTGTGTTAGAAATATATAGATTTCACCAAAGATAAAATATTGTACTTTGGGATACACATTCCTATGAGAGTTGCTTTTATAGTCGGCAAATTTCCTATTTTATCCGAGACTTTTATTTTAAATCAAATCATAGGATTAATTGACCGTGGGCATCAAGTTGATATCTATGGTATCCCACCAAATAATGCCAAAGTACATCCAGATGTAGAAACTTACCACCTATTAAATCATACTTATTATCGCACAGAAGTTCCTAGAAATTACTTGTGGCGTCTCCTAAAAGGCATCAAATTAATCCTGGCGAATTTTTTCCAAGCTCCTTTAGTGATACTGCGATCGCTCAATTTTTTCCAATATGGTAGAGAAGCCATTTCTTTACGGTTATTGTACTCAGTTGTTAGGTCATTAGCCGCCCAACCATATGATATTATCCACTGTCAGTTTGGGACTAACGGTTTGGAAGGAATGGTTTTGCGTGAACTTGGGGCGATCAAAGGCAAGTTGATTACTACGTTTCGCGGCTACGATATCAGCTGCTTTGTTCAAGAAAAAGGAGAAGATGTTTATGAACCCCTATTTGCGAAAGGAGATTTTTTTCTTGCCAACTGTGAATATTTCCAGCGCAAAGCCATTAAACTAGGTTGTGATCCGCGAAAAATCGTTGTTCATGGTTCAGGTATAGATAGTAGTTTGTTTCCATTTAAAGTCAGACAGCCCCGTCCCGATGGTAAGATTAGGATTACCACCACTGGTCGGCTTGTAGAAAAAAAAGGCATTGAATATGCTATTCAAGCCGTTGCCAAAGTATCCAAAGTTCACCAAAATATCGAGTATAAAATCATTGGTGATGGCATATTACAACCAGAATTACAGCAGCTAATTGATTCCCTGGATATTGGTGATAAAGTACAGCTTGTGGGGTGGAAAACACAGCCAGAGATTGTGGAAATTATTGATAGTTCGGATATTTTTATCGCCCCCAGCATTACAGCTAAAGATGGCAACCAAGATGCCCCAGTGAATACTTTAAAAGAAGCCATGATTATGGGGTTACCAGTAATAGCTACTCGCCACGGTGGTATACCTGAATTAGTGAAAGATGGTGTCTCTGGCTTCCTTGTACCAGAACGAGATACTGATGCCATAGCTGAGAAATTAAGTTATCTAATAGAGCATCCAGAAATTTGGGCAAAAATGGGTAAAGCAGGTCGTGCTTATGTAGAAACACATTACGATCTGCATAAGTTAAACGATAGGCTAGTTGAAATTTATCAGCAGATAATGACACATAATTTATATTCTTCAACTACAGAATTAACTCCACTAGTCAATATGAATTATGAAAATATATAAGAAAATTATCATTAAATTGCCAGGAGCCAATATAGACATATCAAGCTACTAACAAAATCTAGAATTTGACAATTTCTTTACTTATTCCGGACATTCAAAACTACATTTATTGATTGAAATTACGCCATGAACTCACAAGCGATCGCCACCCCAGAAGTTACAATTGTTGTATCCCCACGGGAACGTTTCAGCTATACCAGTGAATCCCTAGAAAGCATTTATGAACATACTGAATATCCCTTTAAATTAATTTATGTTGATGGCGGTTCCCCACGTCACATCAAAGATTATTTAGCCAAACAGGCCGAACAAAAGCAATTTCAACTAATTCGCACGGATTATTATCTCGCCCCAAACCACGCCAGAAATATAGGACTACAACAAGTTACAAGCAAATACGTCGTGTTCATCGATAACGATGTCGTCGTTACCCCTGGTTGGTTAAAGCCTTTGGTTGAATGTGCCGAAGAAACAGGAGCCACAGTAGTTAGTCCCTTAATCTGTCAACATCTACCACTACACACAGAAGTACATTGTGCAGGCGGAGAATCTGGCGTAGCAGTAGAAACCAAAGGAGAAACCACAAGACGGCGGATAATTGAAAAAATTTATAAACAAGGTCGGAAAGTTGCAGATGTACTTCCCCAGCTACAACGACAAGAAACCGGACTAGCAGAGTTCCATTGCATGATGGTACGCACAGAGATATTTCAGCAAATTGGGCTGTTAGACGAAAAACTGCTGAACACCAAAGAACACGTTGATTTTTGCATCTTGGTAGCTCAAGCAGGCGGTACAGTCTACCTAGAACCAGCATCGCTCATGACTTATGTCCCAGGTGTGCAACTAGAGTTGACAGACATACCTTACTACATGCTGCGTTGGAGTGATGCTTGGGAAATAGAGAGTCTACAACGCCTACGGGAAAAGTGGGATATCACCGAAGATCAGTACTTCAAAAATAAATACAATCGTTTGGGATGGCGGCGACACATGACCATTATTAAACCTTTGTCCCGTAAACTCCTCATTGGTAAAATTAATTCTCGCCTAGCTAACAAAATTCTGGGTTCTGTAGACAAAGTAGTCAATCGTTTTGTCACCAACCGCTACGCTCAAAAACACTTACCCAGTGTCATGCAAAAGCAAAATATCAAGCAGGGTGAGTCTGTAGGTGCGAACTAGAGACTAGGGACTAGAGGCTAAAAATTACTCTACTACAAGTCGGCGTAAATAAACAGACCAGTTGAAATCAATGAAAAGCCTATAAAATAAGCTTTTTGACTTTTGACTTTTGACTTCCGCCTTGCGGTACTAGCCTCTCTTTCAGACAATTGACATTTGCAATCTCTTGGCCAAAGGTAAACAGTTTTGAAGCAACATCAAAGACGTAATTCTCAGTTAAATAAGGTCGTACATACACCAGAAAGTACACTGAGACATCCGCTGACATTGTTTCGACAAATGTGGCGAGACTTGCTAGCCTCTCGTGAACTTGCTTGGCGACTAATGGTAAGGGATATTAGCGCCCAATATCGTCAATCATTTTTAGGCATCGCCTGGGCTTTTTTACCGCCAATCGTCATGGCTGTTGGTTTTACCCTTGCTAGTAATGCCAACGTGATTAGTATTGGCGCTACTGATTTACCGTATCCCGCTTATGTTATGTTTAGCACTGCCTTGTGGCAAACATTTGTTGAAGCCTTAAATGGGCCAGTGCAAGCAGTGACTGTAGCCAAACCCATGTTAGCCAGAGTTAACTTTCCCCGCGAGGCACTTATATTAGCAAAAATAGGTGAAGTGTTTTTTAACTTTGCCATCAAGCTAATTTTAATTGTGGCATTGTTTATCTGGTTTCGCATTCCCGTAGGCTGGACAGTGCTGTTAACTCCAGTGCCATTAATTCATTTAGTTTTGCTGGGAACATTTATCGGCATTTTATTAGCGCCGTTAGGAGTACTGTATCAAGACGTATCGAAAGGACTAACGTTAATTACAGGTTTTTGGCTGTTCCTAACTCCTGTCGTTTATCCAGTTCCTACAGAAGGAACCTTTGGTTTGTTAGTACAACTTAATCCCGTCACTCCCTTACTAGTAACTACCAGAGAGTTAGCCACCACAGGAATAGTATCTGAACCTGTTGGATTTTGGCTAGTCAGTATGATTACTTTAGTAGGACTACTGCTAACCTGGATTACATTCCGTCTTGCTATGCCTTTTGTGGTTGAGAGAGTGAGTTCCTAAATAATGACTAATTTAATTACCAAAGAAATTGCTGTTTACCCTGACAATAGCGAAGTAGTTGTTTCTGTTGAAAACGTCTCCAAAAAATTCTGTAGAAACCTCAAAAAATCTTTAATGTATGGTGTCCAGGATATTGCCATAGAATTATTAGGAGCTAATAGAAAAAGTGATACTCTACGTCCAAAAGAATTTTGGGCCCTGAAAGATGTTAGCTTTCAACTGCGGCGAGGAGAAGCTTTAGGTTTAGTAGGGTCAAATGGAGCCGGCAAAAGTACGCTCCTACGTATTATTAGTGGTTTGATTAAACCAGATACTGGCAGAGTTGAAGTTAAAGGTAGAGTAGCCCCATTGATTGCACTAGGAGCCGGGTTTAATCCTATTCTTACAGGGAGAGAAAATATTTATGCCAATATGTCAATTTTAGGTTTATCTACTAAAGAAATAGAAGCAAGATTTCAAGATGTAATTGATTTTGCAGAAATTGCTGATGCCATTGATTCACCTGTACAAACTTATAGTTCTGGCATGGCAGCCCGCTTGGGATTTGCTTGTGCGGTGCATATAGAACCAGATATATTAGTAATTGATGAAGTCCTGGCAGTAGGGGATATTAAATTTAGAATGAAATGCCACCGGATGTTAGCAAAGCTGCGAGAAAAAGGCACAGCTTTCATCTTGGTTTCCCATAATGCTCATTCAATTTTAAATATCTGTAATAATTCAATTTATTTATCCAAAGGTAAGTTGATTTTAGCCGATGAAACAGAAATAGTTGTTCGTAAATACGAAGAAGATTTATCTTTAAGTGGGTTAGGAAATGCTTTAGGGGCAATGGTTTTCCCAGAAAAACCTAGAAATGAGAGTATGGGATTAGATATTGTCTCTCTGGCTTTTAAAGATACAGCAGGTAATATTTTGCCTACACTCATGACTGGTGAGCCTGCTTACTTATCCGTAGAATGTAAAGCTTATCAATCTATTGAAAATGCCAATTTGGGTGTGTTAATTACTGCTTTATCAGGCGAAAATGATCTAGTTTTATATCTGACAGCTAACAGCGATAACGAGCTTTTAAAAATATCGCCTGGAAAACTAGAAATCCAAATGTCTATGCCTTATTGCGGATTAGTTCCAGGTGTATATAGTGCTAAAATTTATGTCAGAAAAGACGTACAGACATTTGATATAATCGAGTCTTTTCGCTTCACTGTAAAAGCCAATAAAAATACAAGTCGGTGTTTATTTTATCAACCACGAACCTGGAAAGTTATTCAAAATTGAGTCTAACAGTGAACTATGGTTTACACCCACTTTGTAGGTGAAACAGGGTATGCTTCAGGTTCCTCAAGAGACTAGAATTGGTATTAACATCGCTAGTACATCAAGGCGAAAGTTAATAGTCACAAGGCTTGTATTTTGGGCGCGTAAATAATTAAAGGTTTGTAGTGAGTTAGCGCGGTCTTGGGGGTTTCCCCCATGAGCGACTAACGTTCGCGTCAGCGTGCCGGAGGCATCACCCGTAGGGTGAGGACTTTAGTCCTCAAATAAAGGCTGTACTGCTTCGCAGAACCCGTAGGGTAGCCCTTATTACGAAATGAATTTCAATTATTTTACGTTGCTTAACATAGTTTTATTTCTTCTCGCCGACTTACTTATTCAGCGGCTCTAGACCTTGAAAATTTGGTAAGAGAGCGATAAATCGCTCACTACGAATAAAAGATTATTTTATTAATTAGGTCTACCTAGTTAGTCAAAGAATAAATTTATGGGCGGACTAACAAGCTGGTACAAGATACAAAATTTATATGAAAATATAATAGCTAAAGTCCTGCATTCATAGTTTATTGTATTTATCTCTATCTATTTAAGTGCATTCAATATGAATAGGAATTACGCATTCGCTACGAAAATGAAGGCTTTGAGATTGCTTCCCTACGGTCGCAATGACGAAAATACATGGTTGGTTACGTAAGTCCTGATGAAAATAAAATCCTTTGACTAGGATTAATTGCTGGATAATACTGAGGAAAACAGATGTCAAACCTAGTTTCAGTCATCATCCCCTGCTGTAATGCAGAAAAATGGATAGCCGAAGCAATCGATAGTTGTTTACAACAAACCTATTCAGCTATCGAAATCATTGTCATTGATGATGGCTCTACAGACAATTCTTTAGAAATTATCAAACGTTACAAAGATAAAATTATTTGGGAAACTTCGCCCCACAAAGGCGGCAATTATGCCAGAAATAGAGGATTTGATTTGTCTAGAGGAGAGTATATTCAGTACTTGGATGCAGATGATTATATTTTGCCTGAAAAAATTGCCAGACAAGTCAGTTTTCTTGAGCAAACAGCAGCAGATGTGGTATACGGCGACTGGAGACATCAGCGCCATTTGTCTGATGGTTCTAGTTTCCTAGACAATATAGAAATTTCTGAATCACAAACAGATATTTTGGCTTCTCTATTAGCTAATTGGTGGGTAGCTCTCGCTGCTTTACTCTATAAAAGAACCGCAGTAGAAAAAAGTGGCGGTTGGGATGAAACTTTAACTGCTGCTCAAGACAGGGATTTTTTCATCTCAGTGGTAATGAATCAAGCTAAAGTTGTGTATCAACCTGGTTGCTATGCAATTTATAGGAGACATGGTGCAGTCACAGTGTCTACTTCGTCTAAGAGTCGTTGGTTAAAGTGTCACTATTTAGTATTAAGTAAAGTAGAGCAAAAACTCTTGCATAGAAACCAGCTTTCTTTAAAGTATCGTCATGCTTTAGCTAAATCATATTTTGACCTTGCCAGAGAGTCTTTATTTATAGATTATTCACAATATTTATTTTTTTTAGAAGAAGCTTTAAATCTGTTTCCAGAGTTTAAAGCCAATAGTAAAAGACCAGTATATAAGTTTGTACAAAATCTTTTTGGTTTTCGACAAACTGAAAGAATTGCCTGTGGTGTCTTATTTATCAAACAATTTTTTACTTCAGGAAAACTTGGTATGACATCATAGTGTATTCATACTATTCCTATATGAAATAAACATTGTTTAAGTTGGGGGAGATTCAGGATATTAATTTCAATTTTGTATATTCGGTTGTCTTGTGGCAATGTGGAATAGACACATCACAATAACCTGCAAGGAAGAAAATACTGATGAACCGCTCGAAAATAGTTGCAATTGTTACAGGCGCAATTTCTATTCTCTTAGCGATCGCCTACCTCATCTTAGTACAATTGCTGGACTACCGGGACATGAAACCAGCCCCTATTGGTCAAGTAATACAGCAACAGATAGTAATTAGGGAGTGGGGAGTGGGGAGTAGGGAGTAGGGAATGAGAAGATGGGGAGATGGGGAATGACCGATAAGTAACTTTGATTACTTTAACTATTTTTTCATATGTTCAGAATAAACAGAAAAATATATGATAAGTTTGATACATAATTGTTAAGAAGAGTTACAACCCCCGTAACACAAGGAAATATTTTTATGGTAGATTCACTCGAGAATAACCCACCACATCAAGTTGTGATTGTTGGTGGTGGCTTTGGTGGACTGTATGCTGCAAAGGCACTTGCTAAGACAAATGTAAAGGTTACTCTCATCGATAAACGTAACTTTCATTTATTCCAACCGCTGTTATATCAAGTTGCCACAGGTACTCTATCACCTGCTGATATTTCCTCACCATTGCGATCTGTACTCAGCAAAAGCAAGAATACAAAGGTGTTGCTGGGAGAAGTAAATGATATTAATCCAGAAGCACAACAAGTAATTTTGGATGACAAAGTAGTACCTTACGATACATTAATTGTTGCCACAGGTGCCAAGCATTCCTATTTTGGTAAGGATAACTGGGAAGAATTTGCTCCTGGCTTGAAAACCGTAGAAGATGCCATAGAAATGCGTCGCCGGATATTTACGGCATTTGAAGCCGCAGAACAAGAAACTGATCCCGAAAAACGTCGTGCCTTGTTGACCTTTGTGGTTGTGGGTGGTGGCCCTACAGGGGTAGAATTGGCAGGTGCGATCGCAGAGTTGGCATACCAAACCCTCAAAGAAGATTTCCGCGACATCGACACTGGCGAAGCCAAAGTTTTACTGTTAGAAGGTATGGATCGTATCCT
The DNA here is from genome assembly GCF_963920855.1 of Nostoc sp. CCY0012. Lineage (NCBI taxonomy): Bacteria > Bacillati > Cyanobacteriota > Cyanophyceae > Nostocales > Nostocaceae > Nostoc > Nostoc sp. CCY0012. Next base: position 30,703 of record NZ_CAWUDM010000005.1, read on the forward strand.
GCCACCTTTTGCGCCAGAGTTATCCCAAGCAGCAGCAGCATCCTTGGAAAAGTTGGGTGTTGTAGTCCAGACTAAAACTTTGGTAACAAATATTGAAAATGATATTGTTACCCTCAAACAAGGCGATGAGGTCAAAGGAATTGCCTCAAAAACTATATTATGGGCAGCCGGTGTCAAAGCTTCTGCAATGGGTAAAGTCCTAGCAGAACGTACAGGTGCAGAGTGCGATCGCGCTGGACGTGTGATTGTAGAATCTGACTTGAGTATCAAGGGTTATGACAATATTTTTGTAGTTGGGGATTTAGCCAATTTCTCCCATCAAAACGGCAAACCTTTACCTGGTGTTGCACCCGTAGCCAAACAAGAAGGAGAATATGTAGCTACACTTATTCAAAAACGCCTCCAAGGTCATACTTTGCCACAATTTAATTACATCGACCGGGGTAGTTTGGCGATGATTGGGCAAAACTCAGCGGTTGTAGATTTGGGTTTCATCAAGCTAAAAGGTTTCTTTGCTTGGTTAGCTTGGCTAGTGATTCACATCTACTTCTTAATCGAGTTTGACAATAAATTAGTAGTAATGATTCAGTGGGCGTGGAATTATATCACTCGCAATCGAGGCGCTAGATTGATTACAGGTCAAGAAGTTTCTCTAGAAAAAAGAACTGTTAATAGTAGTAGTCATTACCAGACTACAGAAAAGAGACTGCCAGTCAATGTCTAGAATGTTTGCTTGATAGCTACTAATAGCTTTTATTTGTGGAATAGGTATCTTGCTTGATATGGGCAAAATACTTGTTCCACAATTCTTTTTGGCAGATGAGGGAGTGATATCATCTCCGGTTGAACATTTGTTATTGTGATCAAAGTTCAAAACAAACTGCAAGGAGTATCATAATTTTGTTACATATTTGTTAAGAATAGTTACACGCTCTTAACACAGGAAATATTTATTATGGAAGTTTCAGTTGAAAAAAATGCACCACATCAGGTTGTCATCATCGGTGGTGGTTTTGGTGGACTGTATACAGCCAAGACTCTTGCTAAAGCGAATGTAAATATTACTCTCATCGATAAACGGAACTTTCACCTATTTCAGCCGCTTTTATATCAAGTTGCTACAGGTACACTATCACCTGCTGATATTTCCTCACCATTGCGATCTGTACTCAGAAAAAGCAAAAATACACGAGTGTTGTTAGGAGAAGTAACTAATATTGATCCCAAAACGCAACAAGTTATTTTGGATGATCAAGTAATACCTTACGATACATTAATTGTCGCCACAGGTGCTAACCATTCCTATTTTGGTAAAGATGAATGGAAAGAATATGCTCCTGGCTTGAAAACTGTGGAAGATGCCATAGAAATACGTCGCCGAATCTTTTCCGCCTTTGAAGCCGCAGAAAAAGAAAGTGATCCTGAAAAACGCCGTGCTTTGTTGACTTTTGTGATTGTGGGTGCTGGCCCCACCGGTGTAGAATTAGCAGGTGCGATCGCAGAGTTGGCATACAAAACTCTCCACGAAGATTTCCGCAATATCAGCACCTCAGAAACCAAAATTTTAATATTGCAAGGGCGCGATCGCATTCTCCCATACATTTCGCCAGACTTATCCCAAGCAGCAGCCGAAGCTTTGGAATCGTTGGGTGTGGAGGTTCACACTAAAGCTAGAGTCACAAATATTGAAAATAACATCGTTACTTTCAAGGAAGGCGGTGAAATCAAAGAAATTGCCTCAAAAACTATCTTGTGGGCCGCAGGTGTCAAAGCTTCAACAATGGGGAAAATCTTAGAACACACTACAGATGTAGAATGCGATCACGCCGGACGTGTGATGGTAGAACCAGACTTGACTATCAAGGGTTATAAAAACATTTTCGTAGTAGGAGATTTAGCCAACTTCTCCCATCAAAATGGTCAACCCTTACCTGGTGTTGCACCCGTAGCTAAACAACAAGGAGAGTATGTAGCTAAACTCATTCAAAAACGCGTTAAAGGTCAGACTTTGCCACAATTTCATTACAACGACGTGGGTAGTTTGGCGATGATTGGGCAAAATTTAGCTGTTGTAGATTTAGGCTTAATCAAACTCAAAGGTTTCATTGCTTGGGTATTTTGGCTAGTAATTCACATCTACTTCTTAATTGAATTTGACACTAAATTAGTAGTAGTAATTCAGTGGGCGTGGAATTATATCACTCGTAATCGTCGCTCAAGATTGATTACAGGTCGAGAAGCTTTTGTAGAAGCACGTAGTCTTGATAATAGCAGTGCTTACCAGACTCCAGAAAAGAAGCAGCCAGTCAAGCTTTAGGATTTTTGCTTTGCGTCTTTGCGTGAGATTTTTGACAAATCTCAAACAGCAGCGAATGAAACAGCCCTGGGGAGTAGGGAGTGGGAGAAAGATTGTGGTACAAGCCGAAAGTATTCCCACTGTCCTCTTGGTTCTTCCTCTGAGGATTGACGCCAACTGAGTTCTCATCACAGGAAGCGTTACGGTAAAAGTCGTCCCCACTCCCTCTTGGCTATTAACTCTAATCTCACCTCCATGAGCCTCTACACATTTTTTCACAATGGCTAGCCCTAAGCCAGTTCCCGGAATACCACCAACATTATCTGCCCGATGAAATGGCTGAAAAAGTTGCGGTAAATCTTGTTGAGGAATGCCAATTCCCCAATCTTGAATGCGGAAAGTGACTGTTTTTTCTTGAACTATTAAATCAAATTGAACTTTGCCACCTAGTAGGGAATACTTAATGGCATTACCGAGTAAATTTCCCAAAATGTGCCGCAGCAAGCTTTCATCCCATAGTGCATCGCCCAATTCCCCAACACTGGTAAACTCTATAGTCAAGTGCTTCTGTTTTGTACTTAACTGCGCTTCATCAATTAGTTGACGACAGAATGCTGGTGACATACTCCTACACTGATGCAAGCATACAGTGTAGGCTTCTCAGTGACTCTTCTATGAAGACATTGACTGAGCTTTGTTTTAAGTCCACGAGAAGCCCCTCCGCAGACTATGCAATTTCTTACCTTGTACCCTACAAATTTTACTGTCCTGGATGAGATGCTGGCTTATTCGCGCTATAGGACAAACCCGGAGGTGATCTGTATTAATCAAGATGTGCCTACTTGCTTCTATGCTGTGCAACGGAGTCGCTTACCAATAATCGCAATGCTATTGGACAGAGGCTTATCAGACACCAATATGGGTGAAGTCAACCAAATCCATTATACCAAATTTAAAATATTTTGCTCGTTTCCTCCGTGTCTCCCTTCCTCGCTGTCGCATTGGTCGGGAGACTGTCGTCAATTCACGCGCAATTCATCTCATCACTTCCACTATCGTGTTAAGTGAGAGGCTTCTTGCTGTTCAAGCTAAATAATCTTGCGCTCCCTGACGCACTGCTTCAATAGCCAAGTCTTCATCGTTGGTATTTGTCAGTACCACAATGGGGACAGTGGGAGCATGACTCATCAGTAATGGTAGGGATGATAAGCCTTGGCTGTCAGGTAGGGTGAGATCCAACAAAATCACATCGTAGCTGCTCTGATTTAATTCGTTGAGGGCTTCGCGTAATCGCTTCACATGAACGAGACTAAATTCTTTAAACTCGGCCTGGCGCAAAAATTCCTGTAACAATCTAGCTTCTGCTAAGTTGTCCTCAATTAACAAAATTTTTACTAAGTCGCTTGCAACCGTCATCATCTAGTTTCACCCCCTATTCCCCCTCGATCTCGAAAGTGCTGAGTACTGAATTTCCCTCATCTTTTAATCCACTGGTAAGGTGACAGTAGACAACCAAAAATCTTCAATTCCTTTGACGATTTGAAATAGTTGGCTGAGATTGCGGGATTTAGTTATGTAGCAGTTCACATACAAGTCGTAGCTGTGAAAAATATCATCTTCATTTCTAGAAGTAGTCAGCACTACTACGGGAATGCGTTTCAATGCGGGGTCAGCTTTAATTTCTGCTAGCACCTCTCGACCATCTTTTTTAGGCAAATTCAAATCCAACAAAATCAGGTCAGGACGGGGTGAATTAGCATACTCACCCTCCTGACGTAAATAAGCCATCGCATCCATGCCATCTCTAACTGTTACCACTTGGTGTGGCACTGAGCTATTTTTCAAGGCTTCTTGAATGAGGCGAACATCGGCTTTATTATCTTCCACCAAAAAGATGGTTTTGTGTTTTTCTTCCGTTTCTACGCTCAAGGTCACGTCCTCCGACTGGAATCGTAAAGTAGAAAGTTGCACCTTCACCAAGTTGTGATTCTACCCAGATCCGGCCCCGATGGCACTCAATGATCTTTTTGCAGATAGCTAAACCCATCCCTGTACCGGGATATTCATCGCGCGTGTGCAAGCGTTGAAAAATCACAAAAATGCGATCGCTAAACTGCGGGTCAAGGCCAATACCGTTATCTTTTACCCAGAATAACCACTCATCTTCTAACCTTTCTGCACCTATATGGATTTGTGGTGGTTCATCGCTGCGGAATTTGATGGCGTTGGCTATCAAGTTCTGAAATAACTGCATGAGTTGGGTACTACCAGCCATGACAGTGGGTAAGGGGTCGTGGGTAACTGTGGCCCCAGTTTCTAAAATTCGTTGGCGTAAATTGCTCAAGGCCCGTTCTAAAGGCGTTTCTACTTCGGTGAGTTGAAAGGCGATCGCTCAGGGGATTGAGGGCTGGTATAATTTGTACTGCCTCGCTATGAGAATCAGGAATAATTCTGATGGAATTGGCAACGAATAATTTTCTCGCTGGTTTGGGAATATCCGATTCAGGATAATGCAATCCCAAATAAGGTTCCATTTCTGCCAGTTTTTCTTCGGCGATAACAGAACCATGTCCATCATCATCAAATTTATATAGCATCACCCGATCAAATCCGGTGACTTTCCGCACTTCCTGGACAATTATTTGGCAAAAATCATGCAAGTTTACCGTTTTTTCTAATTGGTTAATGGAAGCTTTGGCTAGATGATAAAAGCTCAAAAAGGGGATGTTTTCTCGAGAAACCGCAGGTTCTAACTCTAAAATCAAAAATCCTTCGGAATTGCGGTGAAATACGGCATCAAATACTGCGTAATCATCACCTTTTTTTCTCACCCAAATTTTTGTGGGATTAATAAATTCCAGATTACCTTCTGATATACCTGCCTTAATTCTTTCAATTTGGAAGGGGTCGAGTAAATCTTCTAGTTTCTGCTGTAAAATATTTTCTGGAGTGATGCCGAAAATCTTCCCAGTATTATCACTAATTTGTAATATTTTTAAATCAGGTTCCTCTAAGACTAAAAGCACTCCGTGAGGTTGAATTTGTCTAAAAAGATGAATTGGCGCTTCTTTTAAGCTATTTACATTAATACCTGGCAATTCTAATTCGAGACTCATTAAAGATCCTCCATAATTGTCTGGGAGCATCCAAAGTAGAGCAGTTAGGTTTTTATCCCTATTCGGGTGGCAGCACTACCTAGATGTGATTACGTTATATTTTTTCTGTGTACAGCAACAAGTAAATTATCTAAGACTAATGGTAATAAATAAAAATTGGTAAATTTCAAAACTCGCTACTTTACTTAATTCAGCATTCTTAAATTTCAGTCTAATGATGCTATCCCTGCCCGAATTAGGATTCTTTAGACGAATAAACTTTGACTCCTTAGTCTTGTTTTGCAGTAATTTCCTAAACTGCTTTGCGTTTTACAGTTTAACAGTCCGTACATGGATATATATATAAGTAATGTAAAAAATTTGGTGATTAACTAAATCAGTCAATGTATATCTATGTTAAGTGATTATAATTAATATTTACTCCGTTGGTGATTAGCGGGTAAGATGCCCGCACCACAAGAAATTTTTGGATATTTTTGATTGGTCAATCACGGAAAAAAACCACAATCAAGCGTTAAATCCAAGAGTTGAACCAAAGCCGCAGTCTATAACCGAAAGGGGATAGAGGTAAACCCAGATATATGGGCATCCAAAAAATAAAAGCTGCCACAATCACAAATGTAATACTCACACCTACTGCGCGGATTTGGCGGTAATAACTGCGAAGACACTGATCTACAAACCAGGCGATCGCTAAAAATATAAATACCACTGCACACATATAGTGATACATAAAAACACATCTTGTAACTTTTACCCAAGGTAGTAAGTTGGCGGCATAATTTAAAATCAAAAATAAAGCAATCCAAAAATCAACAATCCGATTTTTCGGGACATAAAAATGCTTTTGCTGGAACCAAGGAATCACAACTTGTAACACCAGCATCCCGATTAAAAACAACATGGCGGCGACACCAAACCACCATAAAAATGGATTGCCCATTGCGTGTACACTATAGATAACTTTCCCTGTTCCAGTCGGCAAAGGTGGCCCCAAAAAAGATACAGGATCATTCACACTTTGAGCCGTTTGGTAATAATATGCCATCGGTCGAGTCATTAAAGGCCACTTATACCAAGCAGCACAATAAGGATGCACATCAGGACTATTACCACCCAAATGGAGATGATACTTCAGAATTTCTTGATGTACTTTGATAAACCCGAATCTTTTATCTAGCTGGAGATGGGGAATCCAAATAACACTGTAAGTTAATGCAGGGATAATTCCTAAATAAACCAGCATCTGGAAAATATTTAGCTGTGTCAGATTTTGCAGAGGTGTCTGAACTGCAACTTTTGGGGTGATTTTTTGGCTATCTTTCCACTGACGATACCACTGACTGAAAAAAGTTGTGCCTTGTTTCAGAATTTGGGTATGAGGAAGACACTGCATCCCTTGAATTAAATGAGCTGCTACCCAAATAAGATAAGCACCGAACAAAAACCATAAGCCATTCCATTTAGTAGCAACTGACGCACCAAAATTAATTCCAGCGAGAACTAACCAAAAAGAACGGCGTTGCTTTTGGTTATCTAATGCTAATAATAAAAACCACTGTCCTAGTAAACCAAAAATAACTATATAAATATTGTTTAAAGCATAACGAGACTCTACCAGAAATAAACCATCACAAGCTGTAAATAAACCTGCCAATAAAGCAAAACCACCACGGCGACTCAATTGATAGGCCATCAAAGCCACAACTACAGGAATAAAAGAGCCAGTGAGGGCATTTAGCCAACGATAACTCACAGGCGATCGCCATGAACCTGTGAGATAATTTACCGTATCTTGTGCCAACGGAAGATGACTGCCAATCCACATGCCAATGCCAATAATATATTGACTCAAAGGCGGATGGACATTAAAAAATGGTGTATTAGTGAGATAGTTATTCCCAAATTGGGCAAAGTAAACTTCATCAAATACTAAGGTGTTAAATCGCTCTAATCCCCAAAACCTGAGGGCTATTGATAGGAAAAATACACCTAATAACCCAATTTGGAACCACTTTTTAGTCATTTGTCAATAGTCAAATAGTCTCCCGTCCTTATATTATTTCAGGTGCGTTTATGAGGAACAGGAGCAGTCCGAGTTCTTGACACTCTCCGGGCTAAAGCCACGGAGATTCTTGATTCAACGAGTCCACTTAGATGAAACCCCTTGCGGTATCTCACCCAGAGGTGGTTCTCTCCTCAAGCGTTAACTTTCGGTATGCCCTACCGTAGTTGGATGACTCCAAAATTTGTTTGAGTTAACCTTTCGACTAAGTCCTTCGGACACGCTACGCGAACACTCAGGGTTAAACTCGAGCGGAGTCGAGGCTTTAAATACTGGTCGTCTAGTCTCCATGAAAATTTTACCTATTCCTGGTATTGAGCTAGAACTATGGAATAGAACCCCATATTTTCAATTGTCAAGGTGCAGCGTAGAGCCTTCCGGCAACATCGGGTTTTTATACAGGTTGATTACCCTTCCTGTTCAAATCAGTTTAACATCAAAACACCCTCAAGGGTGCAGCTAGCTTTCATCACCTGCCTAAAGTCCGAAAAACGCCACAATGTTGCTGTTTCTCAGGTGTTTTCAGCGTTTTTCTTATAATACTGGTTTGTTGGCCTGATTCAATTTTAGATTTTAAATAGGGAAGTGCTTTGTGTACTTAATTTACCAGCGGATCAACCTAAGAATCAGGTAACTCCAAAATTTTATTTGCTCATGAGCCAGGCGAAGCTTTGTCGAAGGCATCGCTAACGCACTTAAAATTTACTCGTTGAAGTAGTAATTTTTCCATTACCGACTCCCTAAAATTTCTGGCTGCGACTCTTGACAAAATTCTTAACTTAGCCAATGAAACAGCCGATCCCGTCTCCCTCTGCTCTTTTCGCTGACTTACAGGAGCATAAATATTTCATATATCTTTACATAAAAAAATTCAGTTGCCGGAGTCTGTGAGGTAAACACAGTATGGCAATGTTGCTGATTTATAAGGCAAGAGAGAATTTTCGCAAAACAGAATTTGCTCAAGTGCCTATTACATTGTTTAAAGTTATGTAGCCTTTTACTTACGGCGCATAAGCCACTGCGGTAAACTATGCGTTGATTATGATTCTTTCGCAGAGAAGAACACTCGGAAGGAGCCTTTTTTTCAATGTCTCATACCGTAAAAATCTACGATACATGCATTGGCTGCACCCAGTGCGTTCGCGCTTGCCCTACAGACGTGTTGGAGATGGTTCCTTGGGATGGCTGTAAAGCCGCTCAAATTGCCTCTTCACCCCGTACAGAAGACTGCGTGGGTTGTAAGCGTTGCGAAACTGCTTGCCCCACTGACTTTTTGAGCATCCGAGTTTATCTTGGTGCTGAAACAACTCGCAGCATGGGTCTAGCTTACTGAGGAATTTCTTTTAATTTCTCCTTTGGTTGACAATCTACTGTCTTCAAAGCAAGCTCCTTTAGGATTGTAGGGTGGGATTTTCTCACCCTACAAAATTTTTTAAAAAAGCATAACCATACCTAGTAGCGTAGGGAGCGATGCGCTCCTTTTTTTTTTGGAAAAACCGTGGCTATTTTCGGGACAACTATACTAGATTTAATCATCCTGTAAGCGAAGTGGTGTGAGCAATGTGTGGAATAGTTGGGTATATAGGCACGCAAGCGGCGACAGATATTTTATTGGCTGGGTTAGAAAAACTGGAGTATCGCGGGTATGATTCCGCTGGCATCGCCACAGTCTGGGAAGGCGAGGTGAACTGTGTACGCGCCAAAGGCAAACTGCATAACCTGCGTTCTAAAATTGCACAAATAGCCACTCCTGCTCAAATTGGGATTGGTCATACTCGGTGGGCAACTCATGGTAAGCCAGAAGAACACAACGCCCATCCCCACATGGATATGGCTATGCGCGTGGCAGTGGTACAAAATGGCATTATCGAAAACTACCGCGAGTTACGCGAAGAACTCAAACAAAAAGGACACAAGTTTGTCTCAGAAACCGATACAGAAGTAATTCCCCATCTCATAGCTGAATTTTTAAAGCATCCCCCATCGCCCCACCTTCCCACCTCCCCATCCCCCTTTTTCGAGGCAGTTCGCCAAGCTGTTAATTATCTTAAGGGAGCATTTGCGATCGCAGTTATTTCTGCTGACTACCCAGATGAATTGATTGCAGTTCGCCAACAAGCACCTCTAGTCATTGGCTTTGGTCAAGGGGAGTTCTTTTGCGCCTCCGATACCCCAGCAATTGTGGCTTATACTCGTGCAGTTTTACCGCTAGAAAATGGCGAAGTTGCCCGTCTTACACCCTTGGGGGCTGAGATTTACAACTTTGCTGGCGACAGATTGAAAAAACAGATCCGAATGCTGACTTTGAGTCCCACAATGGTAGAGAAGCAGGGATTCAAACACTTCATGCTCAAAGAAATTTATGAGCAACCAGGGGTGGTAAGAGCTAGTTTAGAAGCTTATTTTAATACTGATACTGATACTAATGAATCTATCTCACCCATTAAACTAGGCTTGCCTGCCGAATTTTACGCAGATTTAGCACAAATTCAAATAGTTGCCTGTGGTACCAGTTGGCACGCAGCATTGGTAGGAAAATACTTAATTGAACAACTAGCAGGAATTTCTACTCAGGTACACTATGCTTCTGAGTATCGCTATGCACCATCACCCCTAACACCGAATACATTAATCATTGGTGTTACCCAATCGGGTGAAACGGCTGATACCCTAGCAGCTTTAGGTATGGAAAAAGAACGTCGCCAAGGAAAAGAAGCCAAATATCAAGCGCGACTGTTAGGCATCACCAATCGCCCAGAAAGCAGCTTGGGGTTAATGGTTCCCCATATCATCAACACCTTAGCGGGAATTGAAATTGGGGTAGCAGCAACGAAAACTTTTATTGCTCAATTAATGGCTTTTTACGCGTTAGCGTTAGATTTAGCGGCTCGTCGTCAAACAGTAGCCCCAGAGAAATTAGCAGAAATTATTGATGCTTTGCGGCAAATTCCCCCAAAAATTGAAGCCACATTGCAAAGCCAGGAAAATTTAACTGAAAACCTCGCCCACGACTTTGCTGAAACTACAGACTTTATCTTTTTAGGTAGAGGAATCAACTTCCCCATTGCCTTAGAAGGAGCTTTGAAATTAAAAGAAATCAGCTATATTCATGCTGAAGGTTATCCAGCCGGGGAAATGAAACATGGCCCCATTGCTTTATTAGATGCCAAAGTGCCAGTAGTTGCGATCGCAGTTCCTGGTAGTGTATACGAAAAGGTGATTTCTAATGCTCAAGAAGCCAAAGCCAGAGATTCCCGGTTAATTGGCGTCACACCAGTCGAAGATGGCGAAGCCGCAGAAATCTTTAATGATTTGCTCCCCGTGGCGGAAATAGATGAATTACTTTCACCAATTCTGACTGTAATTCCTTTGCAATTGCTGGCTTATCACATAGCCGCCCGTCGTGGCTTGGACGTTGACCAGCCTCGGAATTTAGCCAAGTCTGTAACGGTGGAATAGTATAAATTTAAGCTTGGGCAAGTGTTGATAGGGTTTAACAAAAGGCGATGCTCCACAGGAGCCGCTACGCGATCGTAATCTTTGGACGGAGGGCGATCGCCTTTTTAATTTCAGATTTCGTTTTAGCTACTGATGTGACGGGGTTGTGTAAGTTGGCGACTCCCGCAGATGTGAAAGAGCAGGATTATTCCCTAAATCCTGGGCGGTATGTGGGTGTGGTGATTGAGGAAGATGGGAAGACTGAGGAGGAGTTTATTGAGGAGATTTTGAGTTTAAATGATGAGTTGGAAAAGTTAAATCAAGAGGCGCATCAGTTAGAGGGGATTATTGCTCATAATGTGAAAGAGATTGCGGGGGATAATTAGGTAAGGAGTAAAGGAATAAATCTATGAATACTCGTGAAACTGTAGTTAATAAGTTACAACAATTACCTGATCCTCTGTTGGCAAGAGTAGAGGAGTTTCTCGATTTTTTGATCGCTCAACAGCAAAAGCAAGCAGTTAATGTTCAATCTGAAGATACTTTAACAGATAGGTGGAAGCAGTGGTTTGAAGTGGTTGATCAATTATCTGTATCAACTCATCAACCGCAGAATGAGTATCAGCAACGCTTACTGGAAAAATATCGTCAGCAGGGTTTAGAGTTGTGATTCTGTGTGATGCAGGAGTTTTGCTTTGTTTAGTAGATCGCACACAACCGCAACATCAAATTTATAAAAATCTGGTGATGGGTGTTAACAAACCTCTGATTACAACTTGGGCTTGTCTAACTGAGGCGATGTATCTTGCCCTTCATAGAGGCGGGTGGGTGATGCAAAAACAACTAGGGCAAATGCTTTTAGACAATTTACTAACTATTTATGAAATTCAGTCTAGTGATTATAATCGATTGTTTGTATTAATGGAGAAATATCAAGATCGACCAATGGATTTGGCTGATGCAACTCTAGTATTGACTGCGGAAAAGACAGGATTTTATCAAATTCTCACTCTTGATTCGGATTTTTTGTTTTACCGAATTGATAATCATGTAAGCTTCGAGATAATTAAATGATGATGAGGAAGTTTGAGAGTATTATTACTCATAATGTACGCGAATTAGCGAGTGAGTTATGAGTATTTGGAAAAATATACCACTAGGTAAAACAGCATTACAGTTTATTGATGGTGATAGATCGAAAAGATATCCATCCAGAAGCGAATTTGTAGATTCTGGAATACTATTTCTTAACGCTGAATCCATTAATAGTGGTGTTATTAATAGGGCGAATGCAAATCATATTAGTGAAGACAAGTATAGAGAAATCAAGAAGGGAAGAATACAAAAAGGAGATATTTTACTAACAACAAGGGGAAATGGTATAGGGGATTGTGCAATTGTCAATATTCATGATAGAGGATTGATAAATGCACAAATGCTAATTTTAAGGACAGCTAAAAAAGAGTTTGAACCGTATTTTTTATTTTACTATTTCAGTGATAATAGTATAAAAAGTACAATAAAAAATTTTTCTTCTGGTTCTGCACAACCTCAAATACCTATACGAGATTTAAAATTTCTATCAGTTCCTATTCCGCCGCTTTCCGTTCAGAAAAAGATTGCGGCGATACTTTCTGCTTATGATGACCTGATTGAAAACAATAATCGCCGTATTGCCATATTAGAAAAAATGGCTGAGGAAATCTACCGCGAGTGGTTTGTCCGTCTGCGCTTTCCGGGTCATGAACAGGTTAAGTTTAATAAAGGCATCCCACAGGGTTGGGAAGTTGTCAAAATCAAGGATATTGTTAATCGTAAACCTTTTGGAAAGATTTATAGAGAAAATGAGCTACTTACTCAAGGAGCAATCATAGTTATAGACCAATCTCAAAAAGAATTTTTGGGGTTTCATAATGAAAAACCAGAACATATGGCTTCATTAAATGAACCAATAATAATCTTTGGTGATCACACCTGTAAGATGCAAATAATGACTCAACCGTTCTCTCTAGCTGAAAATGTAATTCCGTTTACATCGAAAAAATCTATTCCTGTTGTATTTCTTTATTATTTAGTTAAAAATTTAGTCGATACGCAAGAATATAAACGGCATTGGACTGAACTTTGTAATAAAGAAGTGTATATTCCTGATTCTTTATTGTCAGAAAAGTTTTCACAAATCATAATAAAACACTTAGTAATAGTCAATTTTCTTCAAAAGGCAATTTGGAATCTTAAACAAACACGCGATCGCCTCTTAACTCGTCTCATCTCAGGTAAGCTTTCCGTCGAAGACTTAGACATCCAATTCCCGCCCAGCATGACAGAAGAATTAGAATAAATATGAAGATTTGGAATTTCCCTAGATGAGCGTCACAATTCCCGATGATATCCTCAGAGCATCAAACATGACAGAGGATGAACTGAAATTAGAAATTGCTATCTTGCTTTACCAGCAAGGTAAAATTAGCAGTGGCAAAGTCCGAGCATGGACAGGAATCACAGTCCTGGAATTTCAGCATGAATTAGCCAAACGTGGTTTACACATTAACTATGATGTTGAAGATTTCCAATCTGATATAAAGACACTGCAATCAATGGGTTTGCTGTGATTATAGTTAGCGATACATCACTGTTTATAGACCAAATTACCCCCCTTAATCCCCCCTTGCAAAGGGGGGAAACCGGATTTAATTCTGCATTGTAAAGGGGGGAAACTGGAAAATCTAGTTCCCTCCCCAATGCATCGGGGAGGGTTAGGGTGGGGTAATTTTACCACTTTGCAAAGGGAGGTTTAGGGTGAGTGAATACACTACCAAACTAAACAGCCATCGGTTAAAATTTCTACATTAATAGAGAATGAAATCAAAAACGCTCTATAACCGTGTAGCTTGCCTAAACCATGCCTAACTTTATCTCTGAAGATGACATCGAACAAGCGGTACTTGCCAATTTAAAGAAGCACGGCTTTAAATTACTCAACTGCTTCACCACCAACCCCGACGATCTCAACGACAGATCCAACCGCACAGATAAAAGCGAGGTCATTTTTAGCGATCGCCTGAAAGCAGCAGCAATTCGCCTCAACTCTAACTTACCAGCAGATGCGATCGCCCAAGGTTTAGAAACTCTCACCAATAAACGCCAGTTGATGTCTCCCATCGCCGCAAATCGGGAAATAGACAGGCTAATTCGTGACGGTATCCCCATTGAGTATGAAAACGCCCAAGGTAGAAGCGAACACGGGAAAGTGCGCTTAATAGATTTTAATGACTTGAGTACAAACAGAAATAATGAATATTTAGCCGTTTCTCAACTGTGGATTAAAGGAGAAAGAAACTATCGCCGTCCTGATATCCTGCTATATATCAACGGTTTACCCCTGGTTTTCATCGAACTGAAAAACTCCAACATCAAACTGCAAACAGCCTTTGACGACAACCTCAACAACTACAAAAAAGATATTCCCCAACTCTTTCTCACCAACGCCTTCTGCATTCTCTCCAACGCCCTAGAAACCAAAATTGGCAGTTTTACCGCAGAGTGGGAACACTTTTTTAACTGGCTGCGGGTGGAAGATGAAAAGGAAAAAATAGATCGTCAGCAGATTCAAGAATCTGGTACTAGCCTAGAACTAGCCATAGACGGGCTTTGTCACCCTTCTAAACTACTCGACTACATCGAAAACTTTATTCTCTACCACAAAGAGACTCAGAAAATCATCGCCCAAAACCACCAGTTCATCGGTGTGAATCGCGCCATTGATGCCTTCGACCACAGGGAAGAAAAACAGGGTAAATTAGGAGTTTTCTGGCACACACAAGGCTCTGGTAAAAGCTTTTCGATGATTTTTTATGCCCGGAAGATTTTTCACAAGCTCACGGGCAATTTTACCTTTGTGATCATTACCGACCGTGATGATTTAGATGGGCAGATTTACCGCAATTTCTTAAACACCGAAACCGTCAAAAAAAGCGAAGCAGCCCAACCGAAAAACAGTAAACAACTGCGGGAGTTTCTCTCGCTAAACAAACGAATTGTCTTTACCCTGATTCAAAAGTTCCGCTACGAGAAGGGGAAGGAGTACCCAATATTGAGCGATCGCAACGACATCATTGTAATTGTCGATGAAGCACACCGCACCCAGTATAAAACCTTAGCGGAAAATATGCGGGCAGGTTTACCCAATGCCAATTATCTCGCCTTCACAGGTACACCCCTATTAGGTAAAAAGCGCAAGACTAACGAATGGTTTGGCGATTATGTCAGCGAGTATAACTTTTCTCAGTCAATGGATGATGGCGCAACCGTCCCCCTGTTTTACCAGAAGCGAGTACCAGAGGTACTGATTCAAAACGAGGATTTAAGCGAGGAATTTTACCAAATACTTGAAGATGAAAACCTGGATGACACCCAGCAAGCCAAGCTAGAAAGGAAATTTGCCCGCGAAACCGAGGTAATAAAACGCGATCATAGGTTAGAGACAATCGCTAAAGATATTGTTTACCACTTTCCCCGTCGTGGCTATCTGGGTAAAGGCTTGGTGGTTTCTCTAGATAAATTTACTGCTGTGAAAATGTACGACAAAGTACAGTATCACTGGAAAGCAGAAATTAAAAATCTGGTGGGACGAATTAAGAAATCTAGTAATGACATTGAGAAAGTTCGCCTCAAAAAGATTCTCGACTTTATGCGAGAAACAGAAATGGCTGTGGTGATTAGTCTGGAAGGAAGCGAAAGCGAAGTTGAAAAATTTGCGAAACAAGGACTTGATATTAAACCCCACCGCGAAAGAATGAATACCGTTGATGCACAGGGACATGATATCGAGTATCAGTTTAAAGATGAGGAAAATCCCTTACGGTTGGTGTTTGTCTGCGCCATGTGGCTGACGGGTTTTGATGCGCCCACCCTCTCGACGCTTTACCTTGACAAGCCGATGAAAGACCACACGCTGATGCAAACTATCGCCCGTGCGAACCGCGTCACCTCATATCAGATTCACAACGTCACCAAAACCAACGGCGAAATTATTGATTATTACAACGTCTTCCGCAACATGAAGCAAGCCTTGGCAGATTACGCTTTGGGCGATGATGGAGACAAGGAAGACTCACCTATTCAAGAAAAGTCTAACCTGTTTGAGTTACTCGATGATGCGATCGCCCAAGGACTGAATTTTTGTAGTGAACTGGGGATTGATTTAGAAAGCATCCTCAAAATTCAAGAAACTTTCCCGAAATTAGGTCAATTTAACCAGTTTGCTGACACCCTACTGCAAAAAGATGAATGGCGTAAAGCATTTTTTGTCTATCAAAATACCATTACCTCACTCTATGAAGCCTGTAAACCAGAGATAATCAAGCAACCACGTCCATTGGTTTTCATCTTCCAATATCTGCGAGGAATGATTGATAGCATCATTGAACGCAAAGATATTGATAGCGCAAGTTTAAAAATTGCGGAACTGCTAGATGAAAGCGTAGTTGCTGATAATCAAGGAATTACCACTAAAGAATATAGTGCAGAATACAACATTATCCAGACAGGTCAAATTTGGGATTTAAGTAAAATTAACTTCGAGCAACTCAAAGCCGAATTTAGCCATAAACCCTATAAAAATATTGAAATTACCGATTTACGCAGTTTTATTGAAGACAAGCTGAACAAAATGATTCAGCAAAACACCACCCGTACCGACTTCGCCCAAAGGCTACAAGCCATCATTGACAAATACAACGCTGGTGGTTCATCAATTGATAACTACTACGAAGCCCTCGTTAACTTTACAGAAAACCTGAAAGCAGAAGCAGAAAGACATATTCGGGAAGGGTTGACAGAAAACGAATTGGAACTATTTGATTTACTCAAGAAAGACAAAATGACTGCGGAGGAAACCCAAAAAGTCAAGTTAGCTGCACAGTCCCTCTTGCATCGACTCATAGCAGAACAGCCAAAAGTATTAGTGCAAGACTGGTATAAAGATATGCAGAGTCAACGCAGAGTCCAATCCGTAGTGGAAGCAGTTTTAGATCAAAATCTGCCTGACAGTTATGATCGAGTGTTATTTAAGTTTAAATGTGACACAGTATTTGATTTGATCTATGACCACGCTAGTAAAGGTTACAAGTGGGTAGTATAAAAAGTGGCATAATTTTTATTTGGACTGCTATTATAGGAAAAATTAAAGGATGCGATCACTGACACTTTTGGGATTCTAAATTGCGTATTCCCAGTATTTTGGATACTGCTAAATTTGGATACTGCTAAAACAAAGCTGGTGGTACATAGCTTAAAAAAATTTTCCAACTTTTTTATTTGCAAATCCGACTCAGGCTAGTAGAAATTCTCAAGCCATCTAAGCTAAATTACGGATGATCAACCCTCAGCTAGACTCAACTATTGAGCGTTATGAGACAGAAATTGAGAAACTGAAAACGACTGACGCTTCTATAGATGCCGAGCAGGTGTTGGAAGTGTTAAATGTCAGGAATGATTTACACGTGGTATTGAAGAGTGAAACATTTATCCCTACCAGTAGGCTAAAGCAGGTTCTAGAGTTAGATGCAGAACTCAGGAAACAGGCAGTAAAAATTAACCAAGTTATCAAAGCTGAACGTGAGGGGGTTTATGGTTTGCGTCGTGCTTTCGTGATTGCTGGCTCACAAAGTCAAGTTATCAGTTTATGGAAGGTAGCGGATGATGCTACGAAAGATTTTATGGTTGCTTACTATGACAGGTTGTTAAGCAATAAAGGACGAAGTGAAGCACTGCGGCAAACACAACTAGAGATGCTGCGGGGTGAACAGTATCACAATCCCTACTACTGGGCAGCGTTTATCCCTTCTGGTGATTGGACACCGATGGATAAGTGAATTAGTTTTGCGAAGTTTGGCGATAATTCTATATGATTGGCTCAACATTAGGACTTACGCACTCGCTACAAAAATCAAGGCTTTGAGATTGCTAGAGCCTCCGGCACGCTACGCGGTAAGCGCAGCCATGCCCGTTAGGGCTTTACCCTACGGTCGCAATGACGAAAATACGTGGTTGGTTACGTAAGTCCTGAACATGAAATAGAGTGCGAGCAAATAAAATTTTGCCGTAGCAGAACTGCTCAAATTAGTATTGAACTTATTGAAGTGTTCCAAACCTGTATGAATAAGGAGTTTACAGAATTGTTTAATCGTTTTATTCGATTTTTTTACTGAAAGCCAAGTATATTATGGAGAGTGCGTTTAAATTGTTCAACCGCTTAATTTTATTAACTACGATAGATTAAGCATTTGAGGATAAGAAATTGTTCAACCGAATTATTCCTCTACAGCCCTTTGTACAACAAGAAAAAATTTGTATACCCATTTAAACGCTACTACCAGCCAATGTGCAATTCCTCATGATCTTTTGAAGACTACCTCAAAAATACCTTTTATTAGAGTTTACGCCATGACACAGACAACTACAGAGCGTCTATACTCTTTTGAAGAATATCTTGCTTATGATGATGGTACTGATAACCGTTATGAACTGGTGGATGGAAAACTAGAACTGATGAATCCACCAACTTTTAGACATTTGCTGATTTCTAAATTCATTGAACTGGCATTTGACACAGAAATCAAGCGCTTGAGTTTACCTTGGCTATGCTTTAGAGAGGCGGGGGTAAGAACAGGATGGCGAAAGTCAAGATTGGCTGATGTTTATGTTGTAACAGCTGAACAGGTGATAGAATTCCTTGATGAGTCGGCTGTTTGTCAGTCGGCACCGATATTAGTAGTGGAAGTTGTCAGTCTTGATTCAGTGAAGCGCGATTATCGCTATAAACGTTCTGAATATGCAGCGTTGGAGATTCCAGAGTATTGGATTGTAGACCCAATAGAGTCAAAAATTACAATTTTATTGTTGTCAGAAGGATTGTACGAGGAACAAGAATTTAGCGGAAGTCAGCAAATTGTGTCTGCGACTTTTCCGCAAATTGTGCTGACAGTTGAACAAATTTTAGCTGCGGGTAATATTGAGTAGAAAATAGCGATATCTCCGTCAATAAAATACTAAAATTTTTGTCAATGTACTGTATCTTCTAGCTGTAAACTATACCAGCCATACCAGTGACGCACTGCTAACCAAATAACTGAAAGCAAGCCTGCAACACTGAGAGTCAGACCACTGAATGGTACTAATAATCCGAAAACTGGTAATACTGCTCCAGCTATGGTGCAAATAATGGCAGCAAGAGAAGCATTGCGATTGTAACCTAAACCCCATGTCAGCGCTAATAATACTAGGGAAATCATTGCCCAAGCTAACTGTGCATTTATGAAACGACTGAGATAAGTCAAAGTCAGCAGACAAGCAAAGAAAATACCAGATGCGATCGCTACATTTTTGATACTCATTGGTAATGACCAGTACAGCAACAAGATCCACCACAGAAATATCGCTGGTGCTAATAATAACAGCCGGGGAATAATCCCCGTGTCGTGAATGGGGTTTGTATTGGTAAACACACCAAATGGGTTTCTCACTGCTACATTATCATCAAATTTCCAAATAAATTCTGTGCTGCGTCTATCAACTTTCGTCTCATTAGGAACAATTCCACTGGCAAAATCAGCAGAGGCAAAGTTGGCAATTGCTGTCAGGCGGAAATTAGAGAGTAACTGTCCAGCGCTGTCATATACCCAGCGTGATCCTCCTTGCGCCTGATAGGTAACGCGAAAATTAGTTTCCGCTCCTGGTTGTAAGCTGAAAGGAAAACTATATTCCCCTGGATTATTGGGTTCTAATCGCGTCTGATCACGCTCAACTTTATAGTTAGAAAGTAATGAGTAACCGTTGGGTGGTGGTGCTTCAAAAAAGAAATTATTAATATCTTTTAGTCTGTTAATAATTTTATAATCCGCAGTATAATCAGCACGATAAATGTTACTGCGTCCTTGAACATCTGTATTTTGATCAAGCTTTACCTGAATTTGTGAGCCAGATAATGCCAGATAGCGACTAACCTCTTGTGTATCAGTTACCTTGATAATTTTGCCATCAACTTGGGTTGTATAAGTGAATGGTTGTTGTGTCACATAGCGGAGTCGGGGGGCAATTTGCTCTAACTTTTCACCAGCAACACTTTGAGCTACTTGAGCCACCTTTGCTTGTTCCCAGTGGTGATATCGATTGCTCAGGGTGGAACAGAGAAAAAAGCCTACCACTAACAGCACCAATACTACAGTTAAATGCTGTAATCCCTTCAAAATTTGGGAGTAACGAATAGACCACTCACCAACGAAAAATACCTGTTCCGATTGATAGCGACGCAGAGAAAAACTTACAAGAGCGATCGCTATGCCTAAAGCTATGACTAAAAATACCAATAACAATGAAGCTTGCAGTACCTGAGAGCCAAACTGAATTAGCTCTGTAGGATGTGTCAAATCAGGTAAACCGGGAATACCCTGAGTGGAGTAAGACATTTATGGGTTTTTGTATAAGTTGAAACATCAGACTAGTGAAATACAGTGAAAGTTTCTGAATTTTTCAACATCAGGTTTTGTTTGAAGTTTTAAGGTAAACGATTTTGTCCTCGCCCGCTTTGTATTTGTAGTAGTTGCAAATTCTTCGTCACCCCCGCGTGCGCTCGATTAAATATTCACTATCTTGTGTAAACCTTGCACTAATCTTTCTATACCTTCTTTAGCAGTATCTTTGTGCAGCGCACCATAAGCAACCCGCAGATAACATCCGTCTTTCATCCCAAAGGTTGTACCAGGAATGACTGCTACTTGATGTTCCTGAATCAATCTTTTAACTAATTCAAAAGCATCCATTTGGGTATGAACTTTGAGGAAAAAATAGAAAGCACCATTGGCCGCAGCAATGCTACACATACCTTGTAGGTTATTGAGTGCATCTATGACTATTTCTCGTACTTGAGCGATGCCTACGGCGTTCACTGAGCTTTGTCGAAGTGCGGGCTGTGCCAACGCACCGATATTTTTCTGTAAATACTCCGGTTTAGCTTGCAATGCACCTAAGGCTGCATACTGGGATACAACTGGTGGACAAATCAAAATCGTATCCTGGATTTTTTTCACAGCCACCAGCAGGTGTTGAGGAATCACCATGTAACCAATGCGCCAACTGGCAAAACCATAAGCTTTAGAAAGACTGTAAAGAGAAATTGTGTAATTTCTACCACCACTAAAAGCACCAGGGGAAATGTGTTTTACCCCGTCGTAGGTAAAGTATTCATAGGCTTCATCGCTAATATGGTAAATGCCATGATTACCACAAATTTGATTTACCTGCTGCAACCCTGCTTGTGAATAAACAACCCCAGTCGGATTATTCGGTGAAATTGTGACTACCGCCCGTGTTTTCGGTGTAATTGCTTGAGCGATCGCCTGTGGCCGCAGTTGGTAATTTTCATCTGTTGCTACCAATACTGCATGACAGCCAGCGATGGCGATCGCCATTTCATGATTGAAATAATAAGGTGTATTTAGGATAATTTCGTCGCCTGGGGAAGTGATCGCCAGAATGGCATTCATAAACGCCATATTGCTGCCCGCAGTTACTACAATACAGTTATCTTCATTAATGGCAATGCCGTTGAAGGTTTGCAACTTTTCCCCTAGTGCTGCCAATAATGGGGGAATACCCTCAACTGCTTTGTATAAATTATTAGTTGGTTCCGCGAGAAACTGAGATAAAAGTTCTAACACTTCAGGAGGTGGACTATATGAAACCACACCCTGTCCCAAAGAAATAGTGCCAGGAGAATTTTTAATTAATTCCCCAACCACAGGAATAATGGGCGACTGCACAGCCTGCATACGAGAGGTTAGGGATTCCATATCGAAAATGCTGAGTGCTGAGTAAAAAGACAGCGCACAAGAGAAGGATTTTCGACCTACCCTATACGCAATTAGATTTTAATATATTACCAATGAGTTATTTGCCACTTTTGTCGGTTTAATTTGTTGCCACGTTCAGTGGAGATTTTCCACGCGATAGCGATTCACTGCTGCAAGGAGATCGCTTACCTGTAATGACCATATTGACACCACGACCTGGTGCAAGGGTAACACCTCTACGGCGGGGTACTTCTGGTTGATCATCAGCCAATGCGAGTTGATACCGTGACAAGATTGTTGCCAATACTAGCTTCATTTCAAACAGAGCCAAAGCCTCACCCACACAGCGACGCACACCGCCACCAAAGGGGATAAATTCATAAGGAGAAAATTGACGTTCTAGAAACCGCTCTGGTCTAAATTGCTTTGGTTCTGGATATAAATCTTCACGCTGGTGAATAAGATACATAGAGCCAACTACAATCGTACCAGTATCTAGAGAATGTCCCAAAAGTTCCACAGGTTCTTGGACTATTCTGGGAAACGTCAACATAACCACGGGATAAATCCGCAAGGTTTCATTACAAACAGCCGTCAGATAAGGTAACCGGGAAATGCTCATGGGATCTGGTGAATCACCAAGGGTATCCAGTTCTTGCAGCAGTTTTTCTCGGACTTCGGGTTTTTTGTGAATCCAATATAATGCCCAAGCCATTGCTATAGCTGTGGTTTCATATCCAGCTAACAACAGAGTCATCAACTCATCACGTAACTCCTGATCTGTCATGGAGTTACCTGTTTCATCTTGTGCTGACATCAGCAAGGAAAGGATATCAATCCGATTTTCATCGTTCTGCTGGCGGCGTTCCGAAATTTCAGCATAAATTAACTGATCCAGTTGCTGTCTATCCCTGATAAACTTGCCCCAGGGACTCCAAGCGCCTAAATCTTTTTGCAGAGACGAAAAAAAGAGAAAACTAGAACTTAATGGTGAGCGAAATAGATTCGTGATCAATAGCAGTTGTTTTTTAAGTTGTTGACTGCGTTCTCCCTCCCACACACCGAAAACAGTCTGTAATATGACTTGCAAGGAAATTTCTTGTGTAGCGTTGCGAGTAATGAAGGGTTGATCTGTGGGTAATTGACTCCAGACTTTTTTTGTAATCTGACGAATTAAATCACCATAGTTTCGCATCCGATCGCCATGAAAAGATGGCATTACCAGTTGTCGCCGTTTTCTATGGCGATCGCCATCCAGCATAAAAGTTGAATAGTTGCCAACTAAAGGTTGCAAAAGCTTATTCTCTTTACCAGCAGCAAAAAACTGCTTGCGATCGTTGGTTAAAATTTCTTGCACCGCCTGGGGATGGTTGACAAATACCAACTTGTTACCAAAACCGACGACATGAGACGTGAAAATGTCAGGATATTTTTGGGCTGCTTTTTCCATATACCTTACAGGATCAGCCACCCACTGTAACTGCTGGAGAAAAGAAGGGGTTTTCAGAGGATTAGGTGTTGACATGAAATTTTGGCTGGCGAAATTGTGATAATTCCAGTGTAACTTTTCTCATATACACGCTTAATCACTGCTGTGACTCAACTTGAGTTTCCCGATGCAAAAGGTTTAACCCAGCCGATTTGGATAGCTGTATCGAGAGCGATCGCCCCCATTGCAAACCACAACACACTTTCTCCAGCTAGCACTAGATTAGGTAACACTGTAGTAACCGAACTTCCACCAACTTCAATCTGAGTTAATCCCCTCACCAAGCCAAAAGCCAAAACACCACCAGATTTGAGGTGAGAATTTTCATCTGTGCGGATGATATAGCGGTAGGTAACACCAAAGAGTAAACCAGAAAAGCCAGCGATTCCCCCACTCAGCCACCAGTACCAATTAATATCCTGATGCAGACTTGCAAGTAACGGAAAATATTTTGCCAGTAGCAGAGTGTTAGCCAAACTTGTAATTACAAAAGCAAGACACAGAGAAAAACCCGCAGTTATTCCCGCCTTAAGAGATTCTATACGTTCTGCCATCAGTTGCATATCTGAAGTTTCGTTTCCTTTGGTTAATGGGTGAGATGCAAAAAACTAGTCCCTAGCCTAAGCGCCTCTTTTTAAGAATCAACAGCCTTTTCCCAGTATGATGGGTATTAGAGATGTTTTGTAATGATTGAGAAAGTAAGACTATGATTTTGACACTGGGTTGGGTATCACTATTGGTTGTGTTTACTTGGTCAATTTCAATGGTAGTTTGGGGACGTAACGGACTATAGGGAAATCGTGGAAAGTCCATTTCTGGGTATTTTGGCTTTACTTGCTCTAGTGCTGCTATTAGCAGTTACTGGTGGTGTTGGTTATTTAACGTTGGCAGATTGGCGCGATCGCCGTCGCCGAGAAGATGAAAAACGCGAACTTCGACGCAGCTCTCCTAAACGGCGATAATTTACTGAAACTTGCACAATGTTTTTGTAGGGATGTGATATTATCATGTCCCTACATTGTTCTGTGAATAAAATATGACTGAATGTTCAATTTCCAGTGATTAGGGGCATTCTAAGATAGAAGACCCTCGCTATTTAAACTCGCACTGGGAATGGAAAACTCTCCTACCATACAACCCATACAACCGAATTCAGAATCACTACAAAATCAGCCCGATGAGACATTCTCTCTGTATCAAAGCGAGAAACAAAAAGCTTTATCTGGAGTAATTGCCCGCATTCGTGAATCTCTGGATATAAATGTCATATTTAAAACTACAGTTACGGAATTACGCCAGCTTTTAAATACTGACCGAGTAGGGGTATTTTGTTTTTATCCTGAATTGGGATGGGAAGGAGAATTTATCTATGAAGATGTGGGAGAAGAATGGAGTTCGGCATTAACAGCCAAACTGCGTGACCATTGCTTTGCAGCGGAGTTTGCGGGACTGTATCAGCAAGGTCGAATTAAAGTCATGGCTGACATCTATGAGGCGGGTGTCAGTGATTGTCATATCCAGATGCTAGAAGCATTCCAAGTACGTGCTAATATAGCTTCTCCTTTGATGAAGGGTAAGGATTTATGGGGATTGCTATGTATTCATCAGTGTAGTGGCCCTCGGCAATGGAACACCTCAGAAATTGAGTTTGTGCAACTCATCGCTGAACATTTAGGCGTGGCTTTGCAGCAAGCAGACTACTTAGAACAGGTAAAAAACCAATCGGCACAACTAGCAGAAGCAAAAGCCCGCGAAAAAGCAGCAGAATGGCAGAAAACCATAGCCATAACCATAGAGAAAATTCGTCAAACCCTTGACCTGGAAAGCATTTTTTACACAAGTACCGCAGAACTACGGCAGTTATTGAATGTTGACCGTGTAGCTATCTATCGTTTCAATCCCGATTGGAGTGGTGAATTTGTCTTTGAATCTGTGGGAGAGGGTTGGTGTTCCCTCATGGATGAGCAATTACAGCATCCAAAATTACGTGAAAATATTAGTGAATGTAGTGTCAAACATTTAGCTCAAATTCCAGTTGTAGATACTTACCTACAAGAGACAAAAGGTGGTCACTTTACTAGAGGTGAAGTCTATCGTATTTGTAATGATATTTATAATGCAGGTTTTAGCGACTGTTACATTGAAATTTTAGAGAGTTACCAGGCAAAAGCTTATGTAATCATGGCTATTTACCACGGTCAAAAACTGTGGGGTTTACTAGCTGTCTACCAAAACACCGGCAGCCGTGATTGGCAAGAAGATGAGGTTTATTTGCTCACCCAAGTTGGGACTCAACTCGGTGTAGCTTTGCAGCAAGCGGAATTTTTACAAAAAATGCATATTCAAGCAGCAGAACTCAGTAAAGCTGCGGAAAGGCAACGGGGATTGGCGAACACTGTCGAAAAAATTCGGCAATCTCTGGATATTGACACTATTTTTAAAACCACTACTCAAGAAGTTCTGCGGTTATTAGAAGTAGAACGAGTAGCAATTTATCGCTTTTACCCTGACTGGAGTGGCGAATTTGTCGCTGATTCCATAGTTGATGGTTGGATACCCATAGTTAAGCCCCAGCCTGTGACAGAACGTATTCTTTTACCAGAAACCCAAGCAGAAAAGTATCCGCGTAATGAAGTTTTTGTCCCTATTTCTCAGGGCGAAAAATTATGGGGATTGCTAGTAGCTTATCAAAACTCCCGGCCCCGTTATTGGCAAAATGAGGATATTAATTTGTTGGCACAAGTGGGAGTACAACTGGGGGTAGCTTTACGGCAAGCTGAGTCATTACAACAGGTGCAAATGCAAGCCGAAAAACTGGCTAAAGCTGC
This sequence comes from Nostoc sp. CCY0012, assembly GCF_963920855.1. NCBI lineage: Bacteria > Bacillati > Cyanobacteriota > Cyanophyceae > Nostocales > Nostocaceae > Nostoc > Nostoc sp. CCY0012. The sequence continues at coordinate 56,785 of NZ_CAWUDM010000005.1, forward strand.
CGAACGAGAACGCAAAGCAGCGCAACGAGAAAAGACGTTAGCAGCAACGGTGGAAAAAATTCGTCAGTCGCTGGATATTGACACTATCTTTAAAGCTACTACTCAAGAAGTCCAACGCTTATTAGAAGTTGATCGAGTGACAATCTATCGCTTCAATTCAGATTGGAGTGGTGAATTTGTAGCTGAATCATTAGCTTCTAGTTTGACATCAGTGCAAGAACTTTTACCCATGATTGCAGATGACTATTTGCAATCAACCCAAGGCTCAGACTTTGCTGATGGAAAAATGTTGGTTATTCCCGATATTGATCATATCAATGATAATCTCCGTCATATTCCCCTAATTACGCCACTTTTAGCTAGGGCCTTGATGATTGTACCAATTTTTCAAGGTGAGAAACTCTGGGGATTATTAGCAGCGTATCACAACACCAACCCTCGTGACTGGCAGGAAGATGAGATAGATTTGCTAGTACAGATTGGCGCTCAATTAGGCGTGGGTATTCAGCAAGCAGAATTACTAGAACAGACTCAACAGCAAAAAGAAGAAATCGCCCAAACCCTCAAAGAATTACAACAAACTCAAAGCCAGTTGATTCAAAGTGAAAAGATGGCGGGTTTAGGTCAATTAGTTGCTGGCGTAGCCCATGAAATTAATAATCCCATTAGCTTTATTTACGGGAATATTACTTATGTGAATGAACATACTGAAAATTTGTTTAAATTGCTCCATTTTTACCAGAAAAGGTATCCCAAAGCCGCAGGAATAATTCAACAGCAATCAGCAGAATTAGATTTAGATTTCATTGCTGATGACTTGCCTAAAATTCTCAAATCTATGATGATGGGGGCAGAGCGGATTTCTCAATTAGTTTTGTCTTTACGCAGTTTTTCGAGACTTGATGAATCAGGCATGAAGCCTATTGACCTTCATGAAGGCATTGATAGTACTCTATTAATTTTACAACATCGTCTGCAAGCAAAAGATGGTGCTGTTGCGATTGAAATAGTTAAACAATATGGCGATTTACCTCCAGTTTTATGCTATGCAGCCCAGATGAATCAGGTATTCATGAATATAATTAATAATGCTATTGATGCTTTAGAGGAGTCAATAACCAACGCAAAGTTAACTGATAAACCGCGAATTTGTATTAGTACACAAGTAATCAGAACCAATACTGTTTTAATTCGGATTGTTGACAATGGTGGTGGCATTCCAGAAAACCTGCGATCGCGCATTTTTGAACCTTTCTTTACCACCAAGCAACCCGGTAAAGGTACTGGTTTAGGTTTATCTGTTAGCTATCAAATTATTGTGGAAAAACATGGTGGTCAAATTAAGTGTCTTTCTGAACCAGGTCAAGGCTGTGAATTTTGGATAGAAATTCCCATCACTAATTCAATTAGTTAATTCGTAGTTCGGACTATTCAACTCAACGCTGCAAATTGTTGCCAGCAAAGATACAATGCACGGGGTACATGGAAACAGCCTTTCCATTTCCCACCTTTAAGGTTTAATAGTACTTCACCACGACGATTGAGATAGCCAAACCACTCACCGTATTCTGGATCAGCAAAGTGTGACCAAGTATAATCGTGCATTTTTTGATACCATTCCCTACAAGCCTCACGCCCTGTCAAGCGATCGCCCATTGCTAATGCTACCAAAGACTCTAAGTGAACCCACCAGAGTTTTTGATCCCATTCTAGTTGCTGTGGGGGATGACCATCTGCATCCATAAAGTAATACAAGCCGCCATAGTCGCTGTCCCAGGCAAAATTGAGGATATTTAGTACTACATCAACGGCTTGGTTAATAGTATGAGTGTCGTTTTGGCGACTGGCAATATCCATGATGAACCACATGGCTTCAATACCATGACCAGGATTAATTAATCGTCCCTCAAAACAATCAATGTGGGAACCATTTAGGGCGACATTTTCGTACATCAGCCCCCGTTCCTGATGGAGAAAATCCGTCATGACTTCCTCCACAGTGCTAGCCAGAACACTGTCTAGGGTTTCGCTGGGTAGCAACCATGCCATTTCTAAAGTGAGGTTGGCTAAAATCATCGGCACAGCCAAGGATTTCATCGGGCGTGTTCCAGGATAAGTTTTATTATATTTACCCTTGGGATTATCCTTACGGCGTAAAACGTTGTTGTAAGCTTGCATAGCCACATCCTTGGCCCAATCTTCTCCAGAAGCCAGAGCATATTGACTAAATGCCATCGCCGCAAAACAGTCAGAAAAGATATTGTAAGGCTGAACTAGTGGCTGGCCGGCACGATTAAGGGCAAAGTACCAATTGCCATCGGCATCTCTGCCATGTTGGGCCAGAAAATTAGCGCCATTTTTGGCAATATTCAACCAGTTTTCCCGTTTTTCTAGCTGGTTGTACAACATAGAAAAAGTCCAAATTTGGCGATTTTGCAACCAAATAAATTTGTCTGTGTCGTAAACCTGTCCCTGACGATCAAGACAAGTAAAATAGCCGCCTTGCTGCCAGTCAATAGAGTATTTTTCCCAAAATGGCAGTACGTCATTGAGAAGCGCATTTTGATAAAGTTCAGCCAGCTTTGGAAACTCGTACCCCATAGATTGCCTACCCTTTAGTGCCAAAGTTAACAATTTAACAGATATTCAGAGCAGTTTTTCTAACTAATCAATCAACGCTCTAGACGTGTGATCGAACCGCCAACAAATGCTCCTAAAACTGTACCCAACCAGATTCCAGTTGTGCTACCTTGCCATGCTGCTCCTGGTGTCACCAAAACCTGACACATGACCTTTAAACTCCAAGAATGGTTTTGACATTTCTGCTTATGTAGCATCGATGTGGTCTGTCCACCGATGTAACCACCAAATAACCCCCCTGTCAATGCTAAAAAGGTGCAAATTAAAATTCGATGTTTAGTCATTTTCTAAATATCTGTTGGGGCTTTACGAGATTGTAATAGATTTCCACTTTTTCTCCCCCCACTAAGGATTTTTTGGTGACGGTAAGACTGGTAGAATCTACCTGATAGCTTTGAGAACAAATTGCCATGTCTGCTGAAACTAACCAAGTAAATCCCGCAACTACAGGTGCTGATGCTATTGATGAAGCGATCGCCCAGGGAATTGATTTTGATGGTTCTACCATTCCGCCTGCAAAGCTAGAACTGTATAGCAAAGTCATGGCATTAGAGGCCAATAGACAACGCAGTGGCGTATCAAATACCATGCGATCGCGCATTGTGCGAATTGGGGCTAAACACATTCCTCAATCAGAACTTGATAAGTTGCTTATAGATGCAGGTTTTGCGCCTCTAAAAGAAAAAGAAATTGCCTTTTTCTATGGCGGGAAGTAGTTGAGATATTTTTCTCACTACTTGGGGCGGTGTCGCATCTGGGGGATAAAAAAAGACAGGCATTTCGCCTGTCGTCACATATATTGATTTAGCAAAGATTTTAGAAATTAAGTTCAGCAGCTTGGACTTTTTCCACCTGCTTCTTCTTCAGCACCAGCATAACTTGAGCTAACATTACCAGAGCAATGAAAGCAATCAACCATTGGACTCTAGAAGCATCTTGCAATACGATTTCTGCATCTTGTTGACCAAATCCACCAACGTTGGGGTTATTAGTCAAAGCATCACCAGCAGTTACAGATTGACCTTCAGAAACAATCAATTCTGGCCCTGGGGGAATCGTGTCAACAGTGGTTTCACCGGAGTCTGTTTGAATGTTGACTAGATATTTGGCGTTACCATATTCATCTTCCTCTTTGGCAATTTTGCTAATTGTGCCAGTAGCGGAAGCATTGTAAACGGTATTATTGCTCTTTTCGCCAGTAGGATAAACCTGTCCACGCCCACGGTTAGCACCTAAGTGTACTGAATATTTACCGAAGTGAATATTTTTATCGGTTGCGGGGTTGGGAGAAAGAACTGGGAAGACAATTTCTTGATACTGTTCACCGGGTATAGGCCCAACAAGAAGTACATTGTCTTTTTCTTCGCTGTAGGGCTGGAAGTAAACATCGCCGACTTCTTCTTTGAGTTCTTCAGAAATGCGATCTGCTGGCGCAATTTTGAAACCTTCCGGTAACATTAACACAGCGCCAACGTTCAAGCCAACTTTAGAACCATCAGCACCTACCTGCTGCACGCCAGTGTCATAGGGAATTTTCACCACCGCTTTAAATACGGTATCAGGTAACACTGATTGGGGCACTTCCACTTCTGCTGGTTTGGCGGCTAGGTGACAGTTAGCGCAAACAATCCGCCCGGTCGGTTCGCGGGGGGTTTCAGGATAGGTTTGTTGGGCCCAAAACGGATAAGCAGCAGCGGTTTGGGGAAGAGCTAGATCGCTAGTGAAGTAAAATGTCAAGGTAGCGATCGCTATGAGCAATGTTTTGGTAATTGCTCTAGCTGTGCGAGTTAACCTCGCTGTTGTACAGGCATTTCTCATCTCGATAAGGACAACGATTCTCTGATTAATTGGTCATTGGTCATTGGTCAAGAGCCATGTTTTGACTCAGCAATCAGCACTGTGTTATGACCACCAAGGTTCTTCGCCAGTGCGGAAGTCGGTTTCAGTCCAAGGGGTCAAGACGATTTTGTCATCTTCTGTTTTGGCGTGTGCGAGAGCCAAAGACAGTGGTGCTGGGCCTCTGACTACTTTACCAGTGGCATCGTATTGGGAACCGTGACAAGGACATTTAAACTTGTTCTCAGCCACATTCCAAGGCACAACACAACCCAAGTGGGTGCAGATGGCATTAATGCCGTAATCGCCAATTGCTTCTTTGCTTTCTACTACAACATATGTGGGGTCGCCCTTGAGTCCTTGAACTAGGGTGCGATCGCCTACATTATGGGTGTCTAGAAATTTGCTGAGGGTGACATCGTTGCCTAGCTCATCTTTTGCTGTTGTACCGCCACCAGCGCCACCACTAGCTGGTGGAATAAAATACTTGACTACGGGATACAATGCTCCCAGAGCCACACCTGTGACAGTGCCAAAAGTGAGCAGATTCATGAACTGACGACGCCCCATATCGGGAACGTCCATTGATTCAGAAAATTGAGCCATAACCTACGCGCTCTGTGTGTATTTTGTTAAGCATTCTTACAAGAGTACCAGTACTTGAGCAACTCCTGTTTGGGTGGAAATGCCAACGCCTACAACGATGCTAAAACTCTTTATTCCAAGATATTTGTAGCATCTCTTCTGTTAGCATTACATTTCTTTATATCCCTATCATACTTGAGTTACGGAACGTAACATCATAACTAAATGTAAAATCTAATTGAGGAAATCTATGACAGGACAGGAATTACGTAAACTATTGCTGGACAAGTGGGGCTATTCGTACGATGTTCAGTTTCGACGTACACAGGGTAAGATATTTCTCCAAGTCATGTGGAAGTATCTGGAGCAAGCTTCTTTTCCTTTGAGTGAGGCCGAGTACCAAGAGCATCTTGACGGTGTGGCTAACTATCTTCAAGCTTTAGGCAGCGCTGTACAAGTACAAACATTTATTCAACAAACACGCGATCGCCCTAGACTGGGCAAAGCTGTGAGTATTCCTTTAGATTTAGGTGAGCGCGCTTCGGAATGGATTGTGTGATTGGCCATCGCCCCAATTTTCTCATGCTGAACCCAGCATATTTAATTAAAAGTCTTAAGAAAATATATTTTTGATTTCATCAAGCCGCATTTTTTCGTGTTCAATACACAAATTTAATTACAGCCCCAGGTAAATATATTTTTGGTAGTTCTTTGATTGTCTGAGGTACAGCAGCACAAAAGCAATTATTACAAAGCTGATCTTCCATGAATATTATGCTGATTATTTATGGTGAATGTGCTTTATTATTCATGCCATTTGCTCAACTGTGAACCATTATCAATTGGCATATTTTCTAGGCATTTGTTTTACTATTTTGTGCTTTAAATACCTTGATTACTTATGAGATTGTTGCCGTTCATCAAACCATAAAGAAGCTTAAATAGTTAGTGTAGTCATATTTTTGTCTTCTGATAACTTGATTTTTTATAAAAATTATTTCAGTAATTACACCTGTTGAGATTTTTGTAGAACACCTCAGCTTAATTGGCATATTAGGTGCTGGATTAGTGGTATGTATTTCAGTAGCGATCGCCTGGAATAAAACTGATAATTAACAGCGAATTTACATGATAAATACTGAGGTGAGGTAATTTTTTATTTGTTATGATTTCATAATGAGTGCAAGCCAGTGGAGTTAATCTTTTACTAGGTGAATCTTTGCTCTACCTATGTGTTTTTACCACATTTAAATTTTCACCTTGTTATCAAAAGAAAAACTCAATCACAATTCATCAGACGAAGGCAAATAATATTAGTTGAATTTCCAGGGTGTCTCAGTAACTACCAAAGCCAACGCCTAGTGAAACAACATCACCGAAACAGTTGAGCGATGAATAGTTTGTTTGATAATTGGACAAGCACCCTGAGAAAAAATTCGCTCTTGCTGGTTCTTTCAATGCTGCTGCCAACATTTTCTATGAATGCTTCTATGATGGCAGCAGAGCGAATTTACACATCTTTTTCTGCCCTAGAAATATCAATTTCAGTTAGTGCTTTAGCAAATTATGCCAAAAATGGTGTCATTGAAGATGAATTAGCAATTTATCAGCAATATCTGTCACCAAAACAGTTTCAAGAATTACAGAGAATTTTACTCACACCTGTAAAAGTAAGTCCAGTAGTCGTTTCACAATTTCTCTACACACCCCAAGGAGAATTGTTGCTACATCGGTTAGCAAAAGTAATTAAACCCGAATCTCGTCAACAACCGCAACGCGGATTTTATGCCTTAAGGTCAGCATTGATTTCCGCCTCTGGGGAACCGGAAGGTTTAACACTATTAAATCTGTTGCGGAAATATCCCGATAGCAGCATCCGCATTGATTTAAGGCGTAGTTTCGCTATAGCTGGGGAACTAGAGAAAGTAGTTAAAGAAAGTAATCGGGCCATCGCCGCAGTTACCCAAAAGTCTAATATAGAAGCTGCGACAATTCCCAAACCCTTAAATTTCTTACAACTAGCAGATTTACGTGGACAGGGACAGTTCCAGTCCCGAAAACACACACTGAGGTTGTTTGACTCTACACGCCATCGGCTATTGTTGACTGATGTTTACATTCCTGATGTCCAGAGTCCCACACCTGTAATTGTGATTTCTCATGGTTTGGGTACAGACAGTAGCAACTTTGAATATTTAGCTACACATCTAGCTTCCCACGGATTGGCTGTAGTGGTGCCTAATCATCCGGGTAGCGATGCTAAACAATTGCAATCATCTTTGAATAAACAAGCCAGCGAAGTTATAGAACCAGAAGAATTTCAACACCGACCTTTGGATGTGAAATATGTATTAAATCAACTGGAAAAAATTAACCATTCTGATACACGGTTTTATGGTCGGTTAAATCTGCAACAAGTGGGAATATTCGGCCACTCTTTGGGTGGCTACACAGCTTTAGCTTTGGCTGGGGCGAAAATTAACTTTGAACAGTTAGCAAAAGACTGTCAGCCAGAAGTTCTACACAAAACCTGGAATATGTCTTTACACTTCCAATGTAGTGCTTTGGCATTAAATGGCAAGTCCAGCCCAGAGTATAACTTGCAGGATGACAGAATCAAAGCTGCGATCGCAGTGAACCCCATCACTAGTTCAATTTTTGGGGAAGCTGGTTTAAGCCAAGTTAAAATTCCCGTGATGATTGTCGGTAGTAGTGATGATACTGTCGCACCAGCTGTCTACGAACAAATTCAACCTTTCTCCTGGTTGACCAATTCCCACAAATATCTTGTAATGCTTTTGGGTGGAACTCATTTTTCCACAATTGGTGATGGTAATCCAGCTAGCCAGCAAGTCCCATTACCCAGCGATGTCGTTGGGGATGCTTCCCAAGCGCGTTACTACATGAATGTTTTGAGTTTACCTTTCTTTCAAACACATGTTGCTAACAAATCACAATACCTCCCCTATCTCAACGCCGCTTATACCAACACTATTTCTAGTGAATCTCTCGGTTTGAGTATTGTCCAGTCTTTCAGCCAAACTGAGTTAGCCCAAGCCCTAAATCGTGACTCCTTAAAACCCAAGTTTCCCAACCCCATAGTTAATTTTGGCTTCTGGATGTTAGATGTGGGTGTCGCCATGCTACGGGTAACGATTTTTATCTAGGAATACACCCCAAATCCTTAACAAGTAGCGTGTGTTGTAGAACTAAAGTCCATAACACACTCTACCAGTTAAAAACAAACAGGGACGCCGTAGCCCAACTCCCGAGAACACTCAGGCTGCTTTTATCATAAAAATCTTAACAATCACAGATTCACTATATAATCTTAAGAAATGTGAAATTTATTTGCATTTTGCAAAAAATCAGCTTTATGTCGGTTGATTTATGAGCCAGTCTGAAGATAACTTTGCCCCAACGACTTCTTTGACTAATCACGATCGCATACCCATTCACATTCCTGGCTCTATTCAACCTCATGGCGTACTCTTAGCACTCAATAACCAGCTAGAGATTCAGCAAGTCAGCAATAACACCCAAGAATATTTGGGCAAAGATGTCGATGATTTGCTAGGACAACCCCTGAGTTACTTGCTTAACGCTAAACAGGTTGCAGCCGTCAAGCAGTGTTTGGGGAAAAAAGTTGGTAGTGCTAAAGTTTTTGAAGTAACTATTAATACTTCACATAGAAATCGGGACTTTTACGGTATTACTCACCGTACAAAAGACTGTGTGATTCTAGAACTAGAACCTAAAGATGCGGCATCAGAATTGAGTTTTCTAGAGTTTCAGGCTTTGGCAGGTGAAGCGATCGCTCAAATGCAAGAGACATCAAATTTGACGGAATTTTTGCATTTAGTAGCCAAACAAATCCAAGAAATTACTGAATTTGACCGAGTGATGGTTTATAAATTTGACCAGCAAGGAGCAGGTTCTGTAGTTGCTGAAGTCAAACGTGACGACTTATCACCATATTTAGGACTCCACTATCCAGCTACAGATATTCCGGCACCAGCCAGGGAATTATACCAGCGCTGTGGCTTGAGATTCATTCCCGATATCAATGCTCAACCTGTCCAGCTACTTCCTCAAGAAAATCCCCCTCTTGATTTAAGCTACTCTGCGCTAAGAAGTTTTGATGCTTGTTGTGCTGAATATCATCAAAACATGGGCGTAACTTCGCTGTTGGTAATTTCCCTGATTCAAAATCAGCAACTTTGGGGATTAATCTCTTGTCATCATCAAACTCCCAAGTATCTGCCTTACGAAGTGCAAAAGATGTGCGAACTTTTAGGACAGATTGCATCTTCAGAGTTAGCACACAAAATTAGTAATTCGGAATGGGACTATGAGGTTAAGCTGAAATCGCTCCAGTCGGAGTTTTTAGAGTCCATTTCCCAAGCCGATAATTTTATCGATGCCCTCATCAAACCAGAAATCCGCTTATTGGATTTAGTCAGTGCCGCTGGTGCAGCAGTTTGCCTGGATAATGAAATTACCTTGGTGGGGACAACACCAAATATTCATCAGGTGCGGGCATTAATTGAATGGGCAGATACCCAAGTTAACGATAACCTGTTTGCTAGCGATTCTCTGCCGAAGCTTTACCCAGAGGCGACTGCATTTAAAGATGCTGCAAGTGGCTTACTGCTATTGCGAATTTCTAAAGTCCGCCGCTACTATATTCTTTGGTTTCGCCCTGAAGTCATCCAAACGGTAAACTGGGCAGGAAACCCCAACGACTCGCTGAAAGTTGAGGCTGATGGTAGTGTTACCCTTTGTCCGCGCAAATCTTTTGCGGCATGGCAAGAAACTGTACGTTTAACTTCCTTACCTTGGCAACCATGTGAACTTGATAGTGCGATCGCTCTGCGGAATGCCATCGTTGGTATTGTACTATCTAAAGCCGATGAATTAGCCAAAATCAACTTAGAGTTGGAGCGCAGTAACCAAGAATTGGCTTCCTTTGCTTACGCTGCTTCTCATGACCTCAAGGAACCTTTGCGGGGTATCTATAACTTCTCAACGGTGCTGTTAGAAGACTATAACCAAGTACTAGATGATGAAGGGATAGAGTGCTTAGAGACAGTGGTAACTTTGTCTGTGCGGATGGAAACGCTGATTAATGCTCTTTTACGCCTTTCCCAGTTAGGACAAGTACAACTACACCGTCAAGCAACAGACTTGAATGAATTAATTAACCATGTGATTGATGTCTTTCGTGCTAGTCGCCAAGAAACGCAGTTTATAGATATTCGCATTCCCCGACCTTTACCTACAATTGAGTGTGATCGAGTTCTTGTCAATGAAATTTTCAGTAATCTCATTGGCAATGCCTTTAAATACAACGAGAAGCCAAACCAATGGGTGGAAATTGGCTACCTAGATACAGATGAACATCCCCTCGTCTTTTATGTCCGAGATAACGGTATTGGCATTCCCGAACATCACTTAGAAACAATTTTTCGATTATTTAAGCGCCTTCATTCTCAGGAAAAGTATGGTGGGGGTGCAGGTGCAGGACTCGCAATTGTCAAAAAAATTGTTGAGCTGCACGATGGTCAAATATGGGTTGACTCTACCTTGGGTGTTGGCTCGGCATTCTATTTTACGCTGAATTAATTGAGAAACTGCCATCGCCCTTGTGTGATGCGAATCGAGGTTTACTCCCAAAAAAAAGGTAAAATGAACAATTAGTTCTCATCTGGAAACAGACTGGAGACTCACATGACACCAGCAGCGATCGCTACACCTCCAAAAGAATTACCCCTTTTGTTTGAGGGACTGACTTGGAGAGAATTCAAAGCCGTTGAGCAGTTGTTAGACCGTCCAGGGTATCGGCTATCTTTTTTGGATGGTGTTTTGGAGATTCGCAGAATGCCAGGAGAACCCCACGAAACCGTTAAGAAAAGAATTGCTGCGCTGGTTGAATTTTACCTGCTCATGGCAGGGTTTGATTTTACTCCAACTGGCTCAATGACCTTGGAAAGTGAATCGGGTGCTGTTAAGCGAGAGGCAGATAAATCCTACAAACTTGCCCCTGGTCGAGTGCGTCCTGACCTGGCTATTGAGGTGGTGTTTACCAGTGGTGGTATTAATAAACTCGAAGCATACAAGCGGCTAAAGATTCCGGAATTATGGTTCTGGGAAGATGGTGTCTTAGAAGTTTATCACCTGCGTTCAGAAGGCAATGCACTTCACTATGAAAGAGTCTCTAGTAGTGAAGAGGTCAAAGGGATCGATTTGGATTTGTTGTTACGCTGCATTAATATGGTGAATCATGTTGATGCCATCAAGACTTTTCAACAAGCGCTGCAAAAATAGCTGGTTATCTGCTGCCATTTTTCCAGGTGCATAGACGCTTTGCGGCTTGTTGTTAGGCATGGCACTTGGTTAACCCACGCTACAAATTCTCTCTCATAATTCATCCAACTACCAAGCTTTCAGCTATAGTGAGAGACTTATTACCGTATTCTGTTAAAATATGTACAAAAATATTTCGTTTTGTTACGTTTAGCCAATAAGTAATGACAACAAAACTTCATGAGCCGCTGCTCGTTGTTGAGGACAGCAATGAAGATTTTCGGATGCTGCAACGCCTCATGCGGCGGATGGCTGTCCAGAATCCTATCCATCGCTGTACCAATGGGGATGAGGTTTTAGAACTGCTGTATCAACACAAGAGTGATTGCCACTCTAAAGTAGTTATCAGACCCTCTGTGATCTTGCTCGACCTCAACTTACCAGGAATTGATGGTCGTGACATCTTAGAGCGGCTCAAACAAGATATGAGTTTTAAAGAAATCCCGATTATTGTTTTTACCACATCCTCGAACCCCAAGGATATTGAATTATGTTACCAAAAGGGCGCAAATGGATATTTGGTAAAGCCGATGGATGCTCAAGAATTAAAAAAGACGATTCAGGCTTTTGTTGACTACTGGCTGGAAACCAATACTCCGCCACACCGATATTAATTTGTGGATTGTCTGTTGATGGGGCATTAGGGAAAAACGCATTGCCGGGAAGGCTGAGAGGACACACAGAGGTTTTCCTCTGGGAGTCGTTGTGTCTTTTTGTCTTCCTGCGGTTGATTTGCGTCATTCTCTCCAGTATAGCTTTATAATTAATTAAGAAATTAGATTTTATTTAGATTTATTTTATATTATTTTTAGAATTATGCAACAAAACACAATCTGGATAAAAGGGATCTACACAGCTCCCTGATCCTCATAAATTTTATGTTGGACACGTGGACGCTACTAATCATCGATGATTGTGCCGCAGATCGGAAAATTTATCGCCGATATCTTCTCAAAGATCCGCACCATTCTTACCAAATTTTGGAGGCAGACTGTGCAGAAGATGGACTGGCTTTGTGCCAAAAAATGCGCTGTGATGCGATTCTGCTTGATTTCTGCCTACCTGATATGAGTGGGTTAGAACTTTTCGACCAGCTCAAGCATGAAATATTTGAAACCTCTATTCCTGTGATTATGTTAACAGGCCGTGGTGATGAAGAGGTGGCTGTACAAGCCATGAAACAGGGAGCTTTGGATTATTTGGTTAAGCAGCACCTGACATCGGATGTATTACAAATAGCAGTCCGCAACGCCATTAAACAGTCGTATTTACAAGCCCAACTAAGTAATATTCAAGAACGACAGCGCCTAATTGCCATGACAGCGCTGCGAATCCGCCAGTCTCTGAACCTAGAGCAAATCTTGAATACTGCTGTAGCAGAAGTACAGCAACTTCTCAAGTGCGATCGCGTGATGGTATATAAATTTGCTCCAGACGAAGGCAGTAAAATTGTCGCTTCCTCAGTTTTTTTAGGGAGTAGTGAGTGGGGAGTAGGGAGTGGGGAATGGGGAGACAGGGAAGATGTAGACGTGATAGCGGCTTCCCTGAGGGTGGAAGCAGGGCAGAAGAAACAGGAGTATAGGGTGCAGAATGTAGGAGTGAACAATTACCCAGTACCCAATTCTCAATCCCCAACGCCTTACGTTTATGAACTGGGATTAAGTAATTCTATTAGCCTGAAAGAACAATTTAATACAGAAGCCAATTTAGTAGTTCCGATTAATATAAGTTATAACGGTGACCCTAATCCTCATCTGTGGGGCTTGTTGATAGCCTCTCATAATACAGATGAACCACAATGGCATACTCATGATGCACAGATGCTGTATGAGGTTTCAGTGCAACTGGCGATCGCAATTCAACAAGCTGAATTATTAGCCCAAACTCAAGCAGCACTCAAGAAAGAAAAGCAACTCAATATCTTTAAATCTCAAATCATTGCTACGGTTTCCCACGAATGTCGAACACCGTTAACTTCAATTTTGGCTGCTGCATCAACTTTGGTAAAACATGGTCAACAGCTAGATGATGGTAAACAAAAAAGATTTCAATCCATCATTGAACAGAAAGCCAGGTATATGTCCAAACTTGTGGATAATATGCTGTTGGTGAACCAATTTGAACTAGACAAAGCCAAGTTTAAACCAATGCCGCTGGATTTACTGCAATTTTTCTCTGACCTCATAGACCAAGAACGAGAAGCAGTAGGCGAAAGTCACGAATTAGTGTTTAAAATTACTGGCAATATTAAAGGATTTTGGGGCGATCGCGGACTGTTACAACAAATTTTTATTAATTTAATCTCCAATGCCATTAAATACTCCCCCGCAGGCGGTACTGTAGAATTTCACCTCATCGGCAAAGAATCACAGGTGATATTGCACATCAAAGACGAGGGAATTGGGATACCAATGGCAGATCAAAAAAACTTATTTCAATCCTTCAGTCGTGGTAGCAACGTAGACACCATTCCCGGTACAGGTTTAGGACTGGCGATCGCTAAAGCTTGTGTAGAGTTACATGGTGGCAACATCACCTTATCCAGTAAAGTAGGACAAGGAACCACATTCACTGTCAGTTTACCAAAACAACTCGGTAAGTAATTCGTAATAGAGCCTCCGGCACGCTACGCGAACGTAATTCGTAATTCGTAATTTAGTCATTATTCGTAATTTAGTGATTATTCATTAGACAATTTCTTCCCCCAACTCCCAACTCCCCACTCCCAACTCCCAACTCCCAACTCCCAACTCCCAACTCCCAACTCCCAACTCCCCAATCACTGTGCAAGGCTTTCTCAACTTAAACAAACCCTTTGACTGGACATCTCACGACTGCGTGGCGCGGGTGCGGAAACTCTTGCGCCTCAAACGTGTGGGACATGCAGGAACATTAGATCCAGCCGCTACTGGTGTATTACCTATTGCATTGGGTAAGGCTACAAGATTATTACAATATTTGCCAGAAAACAAAGCCTATACAGCCACAATTCGGTTCGGTGTGCGTACCACAACTGATGATTTGCAAGGTGAAATTATCACTTCTCAACCTTGTCCAAAATTGGATTTGGCAGATGTGAAAATAGCCTTGGCACCATTTCAAGGCAAAATTGAGCAAATACCACCTATTTACAGTGCAATTCAAGTAGATGGTAAACGCCTGTATGATTTAGCACGCAGAGGCGAAACAGTAGAAGTTCCTAAACGCACAGTAGAAATTTTTCATACAGAAATTTTGGATTGGCGGGAAGGAGATTTTCCCGAATTGGATATTGCGATCACCTGTGGTAGTGGTACATATATTAGAGCGATCGCCCGTGATTTAGGTGCAATCTTAGAAACTGGTGGAACTCTCGCCGCTTTAATTCGTACCCACAGCAGTGGTTTCAATTTAGCAGACAGTCTCACCTTGACCGATTTAGAAACACAATTGCAAGCCGAGACATTTCAAACCAGTGTTCTTGATGCAGCCTTACAACATTTACCCACGCTGACATTACCAGCGACAACAGCCCAAAAATGGTGTCAGGGACAAAAAATTCCGCTGACGCTGGATTTTTCTGGTGTAACTAGAGTATACGATGACGAGGCTGGCTTTCTGGGTATTGGCAAACTACAGGATGATATATTGATACCCACAACAGTTATAAAAGGTTGATCAAAACTCAAGTTTCCTTCAAATATCCAACACCCGATCCCTAAAAAAAGCACATATCTGAGAAAGTTAACAAAGTTACTCAGCTTGACACTCTCCACCCTATAAGGGCGAAGATTCTTCATTCATAGATCCAACTTGCTCATACAGGATTTCTCCAGCATGAGTAGAGGTCGAATCTCCTGAAGCGTTTGGATCTAAGATCCAAGTTCCGGTATGCCCTACCGTACTTAAGGCTAATTTCAGAATATTAATCGCTGCGTTCCAGTCCCTATCCATCACAAACCCACATTCACAAACATGAGTTCTTGTAGATAAAGATTTTTTAACGACTGCACCACAATTAGAACATTCTTGAGAAGTATACGCAGGATTAACAGCAACAGTTATTCTGCCAAACTTCACCCCAAAATACTCTAACCATTTTCTGAATTGATACCAACCAGCATCATTAATAGATTTGGCGAGACAGTGATTTTTAACTAAATTTTTAATCCTCAAATCTTCGTAGGCTACCAAATCGTTAGATTGGATTACGCAACGCGCAACTCTCTTTGCGTGTTCTTCACGTTGCCTACTTATTTTGAGGTGTATTCGCCCTAATTTATTAATAGCTTTCTTACGGTTGATAGAGCCTTTCTTTTTCCGAGAAACGCGCTTGTGTCTAAACTTCAGACGTTTCTCGCCTGTGCGATAAAACCTTGGGTTAGGTTCACTATGTCCATTACTGTCTGTGTAGAATTCTTTTAAGCCAACATCTAAGCCAATGGTTTTACCAGTGGGTTGAGATTCTACTTTGTTGTCTGCACTAATCAGAAATTGAACATAATACCCATCGGCACGACGGACTAACCTGACTCGTTTTATCTGCTCTAATTGGTAGAAATTTAAATCCCACGTCCCTTTGAGATTGAGCTTGCCAATGCCTTTTTTGTCAGTGAAGTTTATTTGTTTTCTTGTCTCGGAAAGCGACCACCCAGATATTTTATACTCAACTGATCGAGAATTTTTCTTAAACTTTGGATATCCCTTCTTACCTAGAACAGACTTTTTGCAGTTGTCGTAGAAACGAGCGATAGAACTATAAGCCCGTTCGATGGAGGCTTGGCAAGCACTAGAATTCAAAGCTTTTACAAATGAAAATTCACTTCTCAATAACTTACTCAGGCGATATAACTCTTTTTGTCCTACACCTCGGTTATCCATCCAAAAACGGATGGACTTATTGCGGACAAATTGAGCAGTTCTAATCGCCTCATCAATAGCAGCGTATTGAGTTGTTTTCCCTTTAGCTTTGAATTCTAAAACAATCATTTTACGTGGAAAACTCCTACGCAAATATTATATCATGATTAAAGCCGGGAAGCGAAGCACGGGGCTTTAGACCCAGTTTTTTGGTAAAACTCCAAACATCCACTAAGCTAATTGCAGATATTTTAAATGATTTCAATCAGTGTTAGGAGTAGCTGTTATGCCGACGATTCATTTAGTGGATGGTGAAAAGGGTGGAGTAGGGAAATCTCTGCTCACCAGAACCATGATTCAATATTGTTTGGATAAAAGAATACCATTTGTACCTGTGGAGACTGATAGGTCGAATCCTGATGTAGCGGGTGTGTATAAGGGAATATGTCAGTATGCTGTGTTTACTGAAGATGAACGGCACGCCGATAAAGCTGATAAAATTTTTGAGATGGCCATGTCTAAGCCAGTGATTGTAAATTTAGCTGCACAATCCCATCGCGCCGTCAAAAGCTGGATTGAAAGAAATCAGTTACTTGAACTAGGAAGTTCTGAGGGCGTAAGTTTTTGCAAGTGGTTTGTGTCTACTGGCGGATATGATAGCCTCAACTTGTTTGCACAGTCGGTGAATAGCTACGGCGAAAAAATCCCGCATATTTTGGTGAGAAATTTAGGGCTGTGCGATG
The DNA here is from genome assembly GCF_963920855.1 of Nostoc sp. CCY0012. NCBI lineage: Bacteria > Bacillati > Cyanobacteriota > Cyanophyceae > Nostocales > Nostocaceae > Nostoc > Nostoc sp. CCY0012. The sequence continues at coordinate 73,794 of NZ_CAWUDM010000005.1, forward strand.
ATTGGGAGCATGTTGATTCTGATGCTGCCATTCAGAATTTAGTCACACAATATAAAATCAAGGTGGTGGATTTTCCCAAGTTGTCATACAGAGAAAGAAATTTAATTGACCAACATCGTCTGACTTTTGCGGAAGCACGAGAGTATAAAGAATTTGGAGTGCTTGGTAAACAGCGGGTTGTGCAGTTTCTCAAATCTGCTTATGCTGCTTTTGAAAAAGTAGGGATTTGGTATGAAGAAGTTAAATAGAAAAGCTCTCAAGCTATTCCCAAGTTGAAACATCTCGTAAAACAGCCGGAATTTCCCCTTGAGATAGGGGAAACTCCAAAAAAGTTTCTTTATAACCCAAATACCCAGATTCAGCGAACGACAACAACATGCGCGCCAATGCTAACCAAACCTCTGGTTCATATTCCCAATCACGATAACGGGAAGCTCGACCAGCAATTGAACGTAACGCCCAAAAGTATGAATTTCTGACTACAGAACCCCCCTTTTTAAATTCGGGTAAGTCTTCATGGTGGAGAAAAAGTATTGTGTTTTCAATTCTGGCTCTCATATTGGCCATGCTAATTTTCATTCATTATAAGACTTACGCATTGACCAGCTAATACTGGATTTTTGTCAACAAGATAAGTAAATTTAAGTATGTCTAAATAGCATCATTTTTTAAAAGCTTTGTCAGCTGGTGTCCAGATTTTATTGATTAACTCATCAATATCTGTTTAATCAAGTAAAGCTAATGAATATACCTGCAATCATTGCTAACAGTGTTTTAAGGAAGTAAGCATGAAATGGCGATCGCCTGTCAATTTCAATTCTTACATGTTTTTATTTTTACTTGAATTGCAGTAATTAAACTTAGTCTTAAAAGTCCCCACCCAGTTGTTAAAATAAGCTAAGAGTTATATAATCTGCCTCATCTCCCCCATCTTCATTTGATGACACTTGTTTATCCACGTCGCCAACGCCAACTTGAAAGTTTAATTAGAAAGTTAGGTCTACCAACAGGATTACCCATCAAATGGGAACTGTTGGATTTAGCTTTAACTCATCCCACTGTTTCAGACTCGGCAAATTATGAACAGTTGGAGTTTGTGGGTGATGCAGTGGTACGGTTAGCTGCGGCGGTTGTTTTGTGGGAAAAATATCCAGAATGTCCAGTAGGGGATTTTGCAGCAATTCGTTCGGTGTTGGTGAGCGATCGCATTCTCGCTCAATTAGCTAGAGAATATGGTTTAGAGTTATATTTGCTAGTGGCAGGTAGTGCTACCAGTGATAAAGTTGGTCAAGAATCACGACTAGCCGATGCTTTTGAGGCTGTTTTAGGTGCGCTTTACCTCAGTACAAATAATTTAGAATTAATTCGCCCTTGGCTAGATGATCATTTCCAAAAACTAGCCACAGAAATTCGCCTCGATCCCGCTAGACTGAATTACAAAGCGGCTCTCCAAGAATGGACACAAGCACAATTTAAGGTTTTACCTGAGTACCGAGTTGTAGAAGTTCATCAAACTAATCAAAATCAAGAGCGTTTTGCAGCTGAAGTCTGGCTGCATGAAAATAAATTAGGTGAAGGAAAGGGACGCTCAATTAAAGCCGCTGAACAAGCAGCAGCCAAAGTAGCTTTTTTAGCAATTGCTAATCAGGAAAATTCCTGAACTCATCAGGCAGCGTCTCAGCCGAGATATGGGTAAAATGTCGGTTGTGAGTTGTTGGTAATTTTTGTACCAATGACTAATAACTAATGACTAATAACTAATGACTAACCAAATTAAAATTGCTGTTATTGGTATTGGGCGTTGGGGAGTGCATTTACTACGGATTTTTTTAGCACATCCCCAAGTGAGTGTGGTGGCGGTAGTAGATCCTCATGCAGAAAGATTGGCGGCAGCAAAGCAGCAATTTAACTTAGATGAAAATATACTTTTGGCTACTGAGTGGGAAGCTTTACAGCAACTACCAGAACTGACAGCAGTAGTAATTGCCACTCCAGCTACAACCCACTATGCCTTAATTAAGGACGCTCTCAAGCAGGGATACCATGTTTTGGCAGAAAAACCCTTAACTCTAGACACAGCAGAATGTCTGGAACTTTGCCAATTGGCAGAGCAGCAGCATTTAATACTCATGGTTGACCACACTTATTTATTTCATCCAGCAGTAGAGCAAGGGCAAGGTGTAGTTCAAGCAGGTCAATTAGGTGATCTGCGTTATGGCTATGCTACCCGCACCCATTTAGGGCCAGTCCGGCAAGATGTCGATGCTTTATGGGATTTAGCCATTCATGATATTGCCATCTTTAACAACTGGCTGGGTCAAGTACCAGTGAAGGTACAAGCTACAGGTACTGTGTGGTTGCAAGGGCAGGGAAGTATAGGGAGTAAGGAACTTACACAATCTGTATCAGGATTAGCAGATTTAGTGTGGGTAACACTGACATATCCAGATAACTTTCAGGCATATATTCACCTGTGCTGGCTCAACCCTGATAAACAGCGACGACTGGTGGTTGTGGGTAGCCACGGCAGCTTGATTTTTGATGAAATGTCACCCTCATCACCTTTAACTTTGCTACATGGTGAGTTTGAACATCAAGGAAATCAATTTTTGCCTGTGAATCAAAGGCGAGAGGTGTTAACAATAAAACCCGGTGAACCTTTACAGCGAGTGTGCGATCGCTTTATTGTCAGTATGATTGAGAATACTCCTCCCAATATTTCATCTGGCTGGGTAGGCACAGAATTAGTAAAAATTCTCTCTGGTTTGACAGCATCGCTGAATCAGGGCGGACAACCTGTGTTTTTCGATTAAACTCGTGTTTGGGGACAATTTTTTACTTTTCAGTAGTTTGGTTAGCATATGCTTCTGCCGAGGATAGAAGGGGAAGGGAAGCTTGAGGCGGTAGGAGAACAAGTGGTAGTTCCAATTTTTCTTCATCTAACTCAAATGGGTGAGATTCATTAATCCCGTGGGAGTTAGGCGGATTGTCTTCTTCATCTAACTCAACTGGGTGAGATTCATTGATCCCGTTGGAGTTAGGCAGATTGTCTTCTTCATGAGTAGCATCTGAGTTAACTTCCCCTACCGCCTCATCTCCAGTAGAGACTCCCAACTTTTGATAATCTTCTTCCTCTGTGGGAGTAGTTAATTGGTCAAGATCAATCATCGGCAAAGTAATCTTGACAGTTGTACCTTGGTGAAGACCAGCACTTTCTAGAGTAATGCTACCTCCCATGAGTTCCATTAAATTCCGTGAAATCGCTAGTCCCAGTCCTGTACCTTCAACTTTGCGTGTTGTGCCACCATCTACCATCACGAAGGGACGAAATAATTTGTGCTGTTGTGCAGGTTCTATGCCTAAACCTGTATCTGTAATGGTGACTATTACTTGAGATGTTTGATCACTATCTTGTTGAATGGCTGTGGCAATGGTAATGCTACCCTCGTCAGTAAATTTAGTGGCGTTGCCAATAATATTAATTAGTACCTGCTTCAACTTGGCGGCATCGGCCTTCACGGGAATCAGATCACTACCCAAGTCCGTTTTTAACTGCAAACCTTTTCGTTGAACATTAACTGATTGTAAGTTAATTACCTCCAGAAGAATTTGGCGCAGATCAATCGGTACTTTAACTACTGAGAGTTTACCTGCTTCTATTTTGGAAATATCCAGTAGCTCGTTAATAATCCCTAGCAAGTGAATAGCTGTGTCATCGGCACGTTTGAGAAACTCAATTTCTTCTTCTCGGCTATCACACATGCCTTCATGAACTACGCGTATACAGTTAATAATGCCATTGAGTGGGTTTCTTAACTCATGGGAAGTTGTCGCCAAAAACTGACTTTTAACTTGGTTAGCAGTTTTGGATTCTTTCCAAGCAATTTCTAGTTCTTCTGCCCAGGCTTTCAGCCTTTCCAGCATTTGGTCTATGGCTTGTGCTAGTTGATTGAACTCCCGGATGTTGAAGTCTTTGGGTACTGGTTGTGCAGCGTGGTGGCTGTGGAGGTTGAGGGCATAGTCGCGCAATTTTTCTACAGGACTTGCTAGGTAAGGCGCTAGATAAAACGATGCCAACAGACTTGCACCAATTAAACCAACTGTCAAAACGATGAGGATAAGTTTGATTTCTTCTAAACCAAACAAAGCATTATCCACAGTGGTTACAGCTAAAATTACCCATTGTTGTCCCTGCTGTTCTGTTAGAGGATCGGCAATAACTGTATAGCCAGCTACTAATTCTGTGCCTTCTTGCAAAGATAAATTGAGCGAACTACTTTGCCCAGCGATCGCATGGTTAACTATTCTTTTGAGTCCGGAACCATCTGGGTTCTCTTGAATATTACGCCCTACTTGTTCTGCCACGGGATGGGCTAAAATCGTCCCGTCTCTAGCAATTACCAAGGTAGAGCCTGTGAGCGATCCTGGTTGATTACTGGTTTGCTTATACAGTGTTGATTGAACACTCAAAACATACTGCAACTCTCCATTGGGATTGTAGACTGGGGCAGAAAACAACAATTGCAGTTGATTCAGCGTATGTTTTTTACCAGTTGTACCTACTTTTGGCGGTAATATTTTCTGGATATTAACGTTGTTACTCAAAGGTAAACTCTGTTGGGCAATTACTTTGTCGCCACAGGTACTGGCAATGATCTCGTCACTTTGTATATTAGTTAATTGCAGGCACTCAATGTGAGTTGGTAGTTTTTCTGCTAGATAAGTGAGGTATTCTTGAATTTCAGGGGCAGAACCTGACTGAAGAACTGTTGTTTGACTGATTGTGAATAAGTGAGTTTTTAGAGACGTGATCGCATTAGCAATTTTCTCACCTTTAAAAATAGCGCTTTCTGCAAGATTCTGACGGGCAGTTTTCAACAGGCTAGACCTAGCTCTATTCAACGCCACAATCTGTCCCAGTAATAAAACGGGGACAAATAAAAGCAAAATTCTTGTTACTAAAATACGTCGAAAGGATGATTGACGGGACTTAGCCATCTAGTAACTCACTTCGCATCTGTAAACCACAAAAGCACTGATATGCCATCAGAACAGCTAAAGGAGACATTTGACTAAGTTATTAAACTCGGATTGTCAATCCCCAAAAGTAATAAAATTTGAACATATAAGCTAAAACATGCTATACCAAAACTTGTATAAGGTAGATATGAAAGTGACTTGTGTTGCATATAGCTCCAGTTATGACATTGGTAAATAGTAGCTTGCAGGTAGAGATTTTGTGCAATCAACACACTAGCAAGAAAAATATCCAGCCTATCCAACCAACCCTATGATGCAACGCCGTCCTCATACCACAGTAGTTTTGGCAATGAGTGCAGATGGCAAGATAGCAGATTGCAGGCGATCGCCTGCTCGGTTTGGCTCAGGGGCTGATAAATCGCACCTACAAGCACAAATCGCTGCCTCTGATGCCGTTTTACTAGGTGCTGGCACTCTTCGTGCCTACGGTACATCACTTACCGTATCACAACCAATTCTGCTGCAACGCCGAATGCAGGAAGGCAAGCCCGCACAGCCGGTTCATATAGTGATTACACACTCTGCTGACTTTAATCCGGAAATTAAGTTTTTTCAACAGCCAATCGAACGTTGGTTACTAACAACAACAAAGGGGGCAAGCCTTTGGCAAGCCAGAGAAAACACACTTCAATCAACGCGGGTAAAACCCACACATGATTATCCTCCTAAATTTAATAAAATTATAGTTTTTGACACATCAACGGGCAAGGTTGACACGTCAGCGGCTTTGCAACACCTAGCATTTCTAGATATAACACGCTTAGTGGTCTTGGGAGGCGGTGAATTAGTAGCTTCTATGCTGGAATTAAATTTAATTGATGAACTCTGGCTGACGGTATGCCCATTAATCTTAGGTGGTGTCACTGCCCCCACACCAGTAGAAGGCACAGGCTTTATCTCTCAATTAGCTCCGAAATTAGAACTTCTAGAAGTTCACCAAGTTGAGCAGGAAGTATTTTTGCACTATCGGCTGCAACAATCAGCAGATTAGATTACCTTATTAGTCATTGGTCATTGGGAATAAAGAGGAATAAAGAAAATTGTTCCCCAATCCCCATTAGTCCCCAGTCCTTAGTCCTCTAAAAAGACCCAAAATGGTGGAACAAATTAAGCCTCGCTACTCTAGCGTTTGGATCAATAAAATCGCGGAAGTGCCTCAACTTGCTTGGGATGCTTTGGCAATACCACTCAATACGCCTTTTTTAGAATGGGATTGGCTAAATAATTTAGAAATATCCCAGAGTGCTACGGCTAAAACAGGCTGGTTACCAAATCACTTGACGCTGTGGCGAGACAGGACACTAATTGCGGCGGCGCCACTGTACTTAAAAGGTCATAGTTATGGCGAATTTGTCTTTGATCACCAATGGGCAGAGTTAGCCGAGCGCATCGGAGTCCAATATTATCCTAAATTACTAGGAATGACCCCATTTACTCCAGCTGAGGGCTATCGATTTTTAATTGCTCCGGGGGAAGATGAGGATGAAATTACAGGAATGATGGTGCATGAAATTGATGCTTTTTGCCTGAAAAATCGCATTTCTGGGTGTCATTTTCTGTATGTCGATCCCCAATGGCGTCCAGTGCTGGAACGGCAAGGTTTTACAACTTGGTTACACCACAGCTACATTTGGGAAAATGTCGGGTTTAAAACTTTTGATGATTACTTAGGATTGTTCAACGCCAATCAACGTCGCAATATCAAGCGAGAACGTAAAGCTGTAGAGAAAGTTGGTTTACGACTACAAGCATTGACTGGTGATGAAATTCCTAAGTCTTTATTTCCTTTGATGTATCAGTTTTATGCGGATACTTGTGACAAATTTGGCTGGTGGGGTAGCAAATACTTAACTAAGCAATTTTTTGAGCAGCTACACCATAATTATCGTCATCGAGTGTTATTTTTTGCTGCGTATCATGAGCAAGATGAGCGTCAACCTGTGGGTATGTCCTTTTGTTTGTATAAAGGCGATCGCTTATATGGGCGCTACTGGGGTAGTCTTCAAGAAATAGATTGCCTACATTTTGATGCTTGCTATTATGCACCCATTGAGTGGGCGATCGCTCACGGTATCCAAAGCTTTGATCCTGGTGCGGGAGGACGGCACAAAAAACGCCGAGGTTTTCCGGCTCTGCCTAATCACAGTCTGCACCGCTTTTACAATAATCGTTTAGAACAAATTCTCTGTTCTTATATCAAAGAAGTTAATCAGTTGGAAGCAGAGGAAATGCAGGCCATTAATGAGGATTTGCCATTCAGTAAACGTGATGATTAAGAAATTACAAAACAAGTAGTAAGACTTATTCTTCTAAATTTTTCTAGTTCGAGCACCAGGTGACGGTCATTCTCGGCTATACAGACCAAGGGACTTCCAACTAAATAAATGTCCAATCACTGGGTAAGCAGGGGAGCAGGGAGCAGGGAGCAGGGAGCAGGGAGCAGGGAGCAGGGGGGAAAAAGACAACCTTGCATCCCAGTAAATTGGATAATTTAATTTCTGGAAGTCCCCAAACCCGCACTTCTCTACGACGAGACGCTGCGCCGTAAGCGTTTTTATAAAAATCATTTAAAAGAAAGCGACAGATGAGTATCTTCAATAAAGTCAATGAACACAATATTGAAGTGTTGTATTGCATATTTTAGACCAATATACATCTGTCGCCATAGTTTCTTCAGTTGTTATATAGCCTAGTTAGCTATTGCTAAGTCCGTAACTAAATGAATGAGCTAGGTAGGTAATATGGCCAATAGCATATGTGGCGACAAATGCCTCAGCTAGCTTAGTTAGAAATGACATATCACTCATGCTAGCGTTTCCATAAGCATTTCCATAATGACCAGAACTATCTCCACCTGCAACGAAATCTACATCTTTAAGTTCATTGAGAAAACTTTCAGAATCTTGAAATAAGTCAGAACCAGCAGCGGTTAGTTCATAAATATTGATATTAGACATGGTCGGCTCCTCAATAAAATGTAGCGAATGAATTAACTTGGTAAACAATTAAGTTTTAGCTCGCTTAACTGTTATCCTTAGTTGTATTCAACAAGTTAGAAGAAATCAATATATTCAACGTTTATAATTAGACATATATTAATGAATTGAGTCGGACAAATTTGTCAAATAATGGCGATAAATAAATAGACAAAATCATCATATAAAATACTATAGGACAACCCTATAGTTGGGAGGCATTTCTGTTTATAATGCAATTTTCATGTGCTTCTCCCCCACCTATCAAGGTTTTCAGGGCAAATTCTTAATGAGCGATAAGCCCGGAGGGCATGGCTACGCCTATCGCCTGTTGTGCCATTGCTGCGATCGCTTTATCCGTGGCTTTTGGCAAGTAGTAATATATACCTTGGGCTATGTGCGCCAATTCTTTGGCTAATCCTTGAGAAATAAATTTACTTTCTGTATCAATTACCAATAATTGTATGCCCAACGCTCGAATCCTGGCCGCAATGTTCAGTAATTCCCCTTTGATATCTGGTTTTTCATCTCCCATTTGTGGTTGACCCAGAGAGCGTGACAAAGGAATATTTGCCCGTCCATCGGTAATGGCGACAATCACCACCTGGCCAATATCTTTAGATTGTCTGGCATTTAAACCAATTCTCACAGATTGGGTCAAAGCATGAGCTAAGGGCGTACCTCCACCGCATGGTAATAACTCCAACCGTTTTCGCGCTGCGGTAATCGAGCGTGTGGGTGGTAACAGTACATCGGCTCGTTCACCCCGACAGGGAATTAAGGCTACTTGGTCACGGTGGCGATATGCTTGTGCCAAAAGTTGTAGAGCCGCACCCTTGGCTGATTGCATTCGATTCAGTGCCATTGAGCCTGATGCATCTACCAAGAAAATAATTAATGCGCCAGCTTTACGAGCCAATCGTTTGACACGGATATCATCATCCTCGATAATTACCCGGCGACCAGGTTGGCGTTTGTGTCTGGCTTTTTGGTGGGGAGCCGCCGCCCGGAGTGTAGCATCCACCGCTACCCGTCGAATCGGCCCCTTGGGAAACATGGGTTTGACGTAACGCCCCCGGTCTTGGGAAAAAATCAAACCGCGACCTCCGGCTTTACCGCTTCGGGGCTTAGTTATCTGGGCAAAGTTGAGAATGGCAGGATCGAGAATTACTCCTTGTGAAGTAAAGATAAACTCTTCGGGAATGTCGGGTAATTCTTTGACTTCTTCTGGTGTTTCGCTGTCTGTTGGTTGTTGGTCTTCTGGCTGGGGCTGTTCTTCTGGAAGTTGCGGTGCTGGGGGTGGTGGCATTTCCAAAACCAGCGCCCGTGGGACAATGACTAATTCCACTGCCAAATGTAAATCTTCGGCATTAACTAATAAACGCTGATTCCATGCAGCAGAGGCCTTGGCAACTCGCAGGGCAAATAATTCACCGCGATGCCCTTCAACTGCACCACGTATGGCTTCGTTCACCAGATAAGCAATTTGTTCTGGTTTGACTTGGACTTTGGGCAGCAATTCCCGTGCCAAGAGAATTTGCAGTTTCAGATCATCTATGTCTGCGGTATGATGCTGAAGAAAAGTTTGGGGAGAATCAGCATAACTCATTGCTTGCTCTACAGCGAAGACGCGATCGCTTAAGCTTAACACCTCGTCGGCCGAGAGTGCGATCGCAAATCGATCCAGCAAGTGTTCTCGCAATACTCCTTCCTCTGGGTTATAAGTGGCAATTAACAAAGGTTTGCAAGGATGTTGAAAACTAATACCTTCCCGCTCAATTTGGTTTTTCCCTTCGGCTAATATTGTCAACAACAAATTGACGGTATGTTCTTCTAATAAGTTAATTTCATCCACGTAGAGAATACCCCGGTGAGCTTGCGCTAACAATCCTGGTTGAAATACTGGTTCTCCTTGCTTGATTGACTGACTCACATCTAAAGAACCGAGTAATCTATCTTCAGTTACACCTAGGGGAACTTGAATAAAAGGGGTAGGAATTACTTTAGTTGGCAATTGGGAGGTATTTTTTGCTCTAGCGATGGTTTCATCATCCCATTCATCAGGTTTTTCCGGATCGCAGTTGCAGTAGGAACCTAAAATTATTTCTATGGGAGGTAGTAAAGTTCTTAATGCTCTGGCCATGACGGATTTGGCTGTACCACGGCGACCAGCAATAATTACTCCCCCTAAACCTGGATCAACTGCTGCTAATAAGAGGGCTAATTTAATTGCTTCTTGACCGACAACTGCTGTTAACGGAAATGTTGGTGCGGTAGATGATACCATTTTAGGCTTTGGGCGTTGCTGAATGAGGATTTCAAAGCTCACGCAAAGAAAGAATAAGAGATTATTTTGCACCCAAATTCAGCGTATTCTGAGTGGCAGCAGGATTCAGGATTATAGGTTGTAGTTAAGTCTGTAATAACCTCATACCTTAATTTTAGCTCGGCAGTACTGACAGCGATAAAATAAAAACAAATCGACCACAGGCAGTCTTTATGGCAACCCAACTCGGTGAAATTAAATCACTAACTCAACCGGTCATCTCTTGGGAACCATTGCCCGATGATTTTAAATTAGAGGATGAACCAGTGGAAAATACAGGTCAGCCAATTTTGGCTGGTGCTTTGCGTGAAAGCTTGGAAATTAGTGGTTTCATCCAACCTCCGATGTTGATTGCTTCTAATTTTGGTCTTTGTGCGACTGTCAACGGGCAATTTATTGTGAAAGCACCAGACTGGGTTTATGTTCCTGGTGTCAATCAAGTTGTCGGAGAACGCAAAAGCTATACACCCAATTTAGAAGGTGATGTGCCTGGGGTGGTGATGGAATTTTTATCGGACACTGAGGGGGAAGAATATTCGGTAAAACGAACTTATCCGCCAGGAAAATGGTTTTTTTATGAACAAATTTTGCAGGTTCCTGTCTATATAATTTTTGACCCCAATGGCGGTTTGTTGGAATATTATCAGTTGGAAAATGGACGCTACGAATTAAAGCAACCCGATGAAAATGGTCGTCATTGGATTGATGCGCTGGGTTTATTTTTGGGAACTTGGCAAGGTACAAAAGAGGCCAGAACTGGTTATTGGTTACGGTGGTGGGATCAGGCGGGAAATTTATTACCCTGGGCTGTGGAACTGATTGAACAAGAACGCCAACGTGCTGAACAGGAACGCCAACGGGCTGAACAAGAACGCCAGCAAAAAGAACAGCTCATGGCTTATTTACAATCTCAGGGAATTGACCCAAATAATTTGCCTATAAACTAACACCAGTGAATTAAGAATAAATACTTAGATTTTTACACCATTAGGTAGCCGAATACAACTTTTAACCAAAGTAATGTGATGTATCATAAATGATTGCCCATTCAGGTTTATACGTGGCGAGCGATCTCATATACTGGGAACGTTCAAAAGCACTGGGATTTGGGCAATTTTTTTGACTCATACTTCCCTGCATTTGTTGAATTGATTCATACTCATGTTGTTGCATCCATTCGCGCATTTCCTGTTCAATAACTCGTATATGGTTGATACCATGCCGTAGTAATACTGAGCAAAGCATGGTGATTTTAGCCCCAGACATCACCATTTTCAACACATCATGTCCTCTGTGGATTCCACTAGTTGCAGCCAAGTCGGCATGAAGGCGATCGCTAAGAATGGCAATCCAACGCAGTGGTAATCGCATGGAATGCGGTGTACTTAACAACACATTGGGCTCAACCTCCAGGTTACTCAGATTAATATCCGGTTGGTAAAAGCGGTTAAATAAAACCAAAGCATCAGCACCTGCATCATCTAAACGTTTGGCCATATTTGCCATATTGGTGAAATACGGGCTGAGTTTGACGGCTACAGGGATAGTTACTGCTGCTTTAACTGCTGTGAGAATGTCAATATAAGTCTGCTCAATTTGCTCACTTGTCAATTCTAAGTCTGTAGGAACATAGTAAATATTCAATTCCAGTGCATCTGCACCCGCTTGTTGAATTTGTTTGGCATAATTTGTCCATCCACCCACCGATGAGCCATTGAGACTGGCAATAATGGGAATACTAACCTTTTCCTTGGCTTGGTGAATATGTTCTAGATAAGTTTCTGGCCCCACCCGAAAGTTCATGGAATCAGGGAAATAAGTTAAGGCTTCGGGAAAACTTTCGGTACCGTGGGTGAGGTGATAGTTAAGTTCATAGCGTTCTAGGCGCAATTGTTCTTCAAATAAGGAATGCATGACTACTGCTGCTGCACCAGCCTCTTCCATGCGGGCAATATTATCCATATCTTCCGATAGCGGAGATGCAGAGGGAACTAAAGGCGATCGCAATGTCATTCCCAGATAATTTGTAGTAAAATCCATAACAACCTCAATAAAAACAATTCGCAATAGAGTCTACGGATGCCGCTAGGCTGTACGCAATTCGCAATTCGCAATAAATAGGGACTAGAGAAGAAAAAAGAACGTCAACGTGCAGCCAAATATTGATACATCTGCCAACGGGTATTTACATCTTGTTGAGCTTCTTGAAGTAACTGTTTTGCAACTTCTGGGTGACTCTTGGTCAACATTTTGAAACGGTTTTCCCAGTACATATACTGTTCTATTGGTAACTTTGGAGTCCGTGAATCAAGTTGTAGGGGGTTCTCTCCTTGTGTGATCCGGTCTGGATGAGATCGATACAGTAACCACTGACCTGAATCAACGGCAGCTTTTTGATTTTGCATGGCTGTACTCATATTGATGCCGTGGGCGATACAATGGCTGTAAGCAATAATCAGTGATACTCCTTCATAAGCTTCAGCTTCTAAGAAAGCTTTTAAAGTATGTTCATCCCTGGCGCCCATTGCCACACTAGCAACGTAGACATTGCCGTAAGTCATAGCCATTAAACCCAAATCTTTTTTCCGTGCAGTTTTACCGCCGGCGGCAAATTTAGCTACGGCTGCTTTGGGTGTGGCTTTGGACATTTGTCCACCTGTGTTGGAATATACTTCTGTGTCGAGGATGAGAATATTTACGTTGCGTCCACTAGCGAAAACGTGATCTAGTCCCCCAAAGCCGATATCGTAACCCCAGCCATCACCACCAATAATCCAGACGCTTTTTTTCACTAGGTAATCAGCTAGGGATTTGAGATTTTGGACGTCGGCTACGCTCAGTCCAGGGATTTGAGATTTTAAATCGGGGTGCTGTTGATAATTGATGATTTCGTCTAGCCGATTTTTCAGTAATTCTACTCGTTCCCTTTGTTCCCAAATATCCGCTTCATCTTTTTGTTCAGCACTCAAAATACTATTTGCTAGTTCTTCACCTACATCTGTAGCGAGTTGTTGGAGTAACTCTGCGGCAAATTCGGCTTGTTTATCAATGGAAACCCGAAAACCCAGTCCAAATTCGGCGTTATCTTCAAATAGCGAGTTGGACCAAGCGGGCCCGCGTCCAGCAGCGTTCTGAGTCCAAGGTGTTGTGGGTAAATTACCGCCATAAATAGAAGAACAACCAGTGGCGTTAGCCACAATCATGCGATCGCCAAATAATTGCGTTGCTAGTTTAATATAAGGTGTCTCTCCACAACCCGCGCAAGCCCCAGAAAATTCAAATAAGGGTTCTTGCATCTGCTGTTGGTTAATATGCGTCAGCTTGAGATGACTTCTATCTGGATTGGGAATATTCAAAAAGAAATCCCAATTTTCCCGTTCTTGGGCGCGTAATGGTCTTTGCTGTTCCATATTGATGGCTTTGCGCCGTAGTTCTGATTTATTCTTCGCCGGACAAACATCTACGCAAATACCGCAACCAGTACAATCTTCTGCTGCTACCTGAATAGTGTATTTTAAACCTTGCCAATCGTGGTCTTTGGCATTGGTACTTTTAAATGTCGGTGGTGCATTTTCTAACTGCTGCACTTCGTAAACCTTACTGCGGATCACACTATGAGGACACACCATCACGCATTTACCACACTGAACACAAACATCTGTATCCCAAACGGGGATTTCTTGGGCAATGTTGCGCTTTTCCCATTTCGCTGTGCCTGTGGGATAAGTGCCGTCTGCGGGTAATGCACTAACTGGCAGTTCATCTCCTTGACGGGCAATCATTTTACCGAGAACATCACGAATAAATGGGGCTTGGGTACTGGGTACTGGGGATTGGTCTTCTTGGTTAATTTCTACTTCATATAGGTTTTCTAATGTGGTATCTACAGCTTTGAGATTCATTTGTACGATTTCGTCGCCTTTTTTGCCGTAAGTCTGGCGGATGGAGTTTTTAATTTTAGTAATTGCTTCTTCTCTTGGAAGTACACCCGATAAAGCAAAGAAGCAAACTTGCATAACTGTATTAATTCTGCCAGCCATTCCTGCTTCACGGGCGACTTTGGAGGCGTTAATTACATAAAAATTCAGATGCTTCTGGATAATTTGCTCTTGTAATGATGACGGCAAACGATGCCAAATTTCATCTTTTTCATAGGGAGAATTTAGCAAGAATGTTCCGCCGGGGATGATGTCTTTTAAAATAGGGAACTTTTCCAGAAAATCCCATTGATGACAGGCAACAAAGTTTGCTTTAGTAATTAAATATGTAGAACGAATTGGTTGTGAACCAAAGCGCAAGTGAGAAACTGTGACTGAACCTGATTTTTTCGAGTCGTAGACGAAATAGCCTTGAGCGTAATTGTTGGTTTCTTCGCCAATAATTTTGATGGAGTTTTTATTAGCACCCACCGTCCCATCTGCACCTAAACCATAAAAAATTGCTCTGACGATGTTGTCTGGTTCAATATTAAATTCAGGGTCATAATCCAAGCTGGTGTGGGTGACATCATCATTGATGCCGATAGTAAAATGATTTTTTGGTTCAGCCGTAGCCAAGTTATCAAAGACGGCTTTAATCATTGCTGGCGTAAATTCTTTAGAAGATAAACCGTAACGACCACCAACAATTGATTTGAGATTTGGGATTTGAGATTTTGGATTGGCTTCATGGATGGCATTGACTACATCCAAATACAATGGTTCGCCAGATGCGCCTGGTTCTTTGGTGCGGTCGAGGACTGCGATGGTGCGGGTAGTTTTTGGTAAAGCGGCGACAAATCGCTGACTATCAAAGGGGCGATATAGCCTTACTTTCAAAACTCCTACTTTCTCACCACGGCTGTTGAGACAATCTACTGTTTCGTGTAAGGCTTCACAACCTGAACCCATTAATACTATGACTCGTTCAGCGGTTGGCTCACCGTGGTATTCAAATAGTTGATATTGTCGCCCTGTCATGACAGCAAATTCATCCATGACTTTTTGGGTGATGTCTGGACAAGCTAAATAGTAAGGATTGACGGTTTCTCTGGCTTGGAAGTAGACATCGGGGTTTTGTGTTGTTCCACGTAACACAGGTTTGTCAGGAGTGAGGGCGCGTGAACGATGGGCGAATACTAATTCATTGGGAATAAAACTGCGTAAATCGTCTTCTGTTAAAGTTTCTATTTTGTTAATTTCGTGGGAAGTCCTAAAGCCATCAAAAAAATGTAAAAAAGGTATACGTGATTCTAAGGTTGCTCGTGTGGCCATTAAAGCAAAGTCTTGGGCTTCTTGCACTGATGCAGCACACAACATGGCAAAACCTGTACTCCGCGCTGCCATCACGTCGCTATGGTCACCGAAAATAGATAGTGCTTGTGCAGCGAGCGATCGCGCGGCAATATGAAATACTGTTGGTGTTAATTCCCCAGCAATTTTATACATATTGGGGATCATCAACAATAATCCCTGGGATGCTGTAAATGTTGTTGTTAGTGACCCTGTTTGCAAAGCCCCATGTATTGCACCAGCTACGCCGCCTTCACTCTGCATCTGGATGACACTGGGAACAGTACCCCAAATGTTTGGTTTTTTTTCACTAGACCAAGTATCTGCCCATTCGGCCATTGGTGAAGAAGGTGTAATTGGGTAAATTGCCATGACTTCATTCAGTCGATAAGCAACTTGGGCAACAGCCTCATTGCCATCTATGGTGGCAAAGCTTCTTTTGTTCATTTTCTGCACCTGTGAAAACCGCTCATGCTGCGTAATTCTGCGCTTAACAATTACATTAGAATTAGAAGTTGAGAAACTTGTGAAGAAGTAATCTTTTTTTCCACACAAAGGGTGCAAAGGCTAGCTAAATTTATCGGCTACGAATTTAATTCCCATCCTCACAGCTTCCTCAAGTTTTTGATTTAACCTCAACCTTAATTGAGGCGTGAGTAATAACTATGCAAAAACGAGTTGGTATTTTGACCAGTGGTGGCGATTGTCCTGGACTCAATGCTGTAATTCGGGCAGTGGTTAGCCATGCTACCCTCACTTATAATTGGCAGGTGTTGGGCATTCCCTATGCTACTAGGGGTTTGTTGGAAATAAAGGCAACTCCTCTGAGAATCCACGGTCTAGATTTACGTGGTATCGACCCTTTGCTAAATATGGGCGGGACTATTTTGGGCAGTATCAATAAAGGGGATACTTTAGCTCATATTCAGGAGATTATTGCTGGTTATCATGCTTTAGAATTAGATGCCCTCATTGGTATTGGTGGAGATGGTAGTTTAGCGATTTTCAATCAACTGCAAATCCAAGGAAACTGGCAGTTCATCGCTATTCCTAAAACCATAGATAATGATGTGGCAAAAACTGAAAGAGTAGTTGGTTTTGATACTGCGGTTAATACTATTGTTGATGCTTTGAATCGGTTGATATTTACCGCCGCCAGTCACGATCGCGTGATGATTGTGGAAGTTATGGGACGCAATGCTGGTCATTTAGCCTTACATTCTGGCATTGCCGGGGGCGCAGATGTGATTTTAATTCCAGAAATTCCTTACTCGATTCAAGGAGTGTGTCACCATTTAGCAGAATTACGCGATCGCTGGGAACGCAAGTTTGCTATTGTCGTGATTGCTGAAGGCGCTCAAATTGCCGCAGATTCTTCTAACTATACATCTTGTGAAAAACCATCTTGTGGGATGGGGCAGTATTTGGCTGAGGAAATTCGCCATTGTAGTCATCATCAAATTGATGTGCGTGTCTCAGTTTTAGGACATATCCAACGCGGTGGTATTCCTTCAGCTTTTGATCGGTTGCTGGCTACGGCTTTTGGTAAGGCGGCTGTGGATTTGTTAGCTACTGGACAATCTTCCCAAATGGTAGCTTGGCAAAATGGACAAGTGGTAGCAGTGCCTTTAGATGCCGTTTTAGCTGATAGTCCATGTTTGGTAAATCCCGATAGTTTCTTGGTGCAAACAGCGCGATCGCTTGGTACTTACATGGGCATGGAAAAACCCGCTACAGCATGACTATAGCGGGTGATGATTCAATATTTCACTCTGAGAGATTTAGCAATTTAGGAAAACCATTCAACTACAGCGTCTTCTTTGGTGTTGGTGTTTCTCGATGGAGTTTCACGGTTAAATTTCATGTGAATTGACCGAGTTTGTTCACCATCAGCCGCAACAGCCAAAATAGGATAGTCGATTAAACCATCTTGGAAGGACATTTGGAAGCGGAATGTACCATCTGGATTCAGTTTAATGGGACGACCACCAATTGTGACGGTAGCATCAGGTTCGGTAGCACCGTAAACAATTAACTCAGCGTCAGCAACTAACCAGAATTGGCGGGGACGCACGGGTACGGCGGAAGCAGAGAAGCCTACACCAGACATACCTACACCAGACATGGTTAAACCAGAAGCGCTGGGAACTGCCCACATACCTACACCGGATGGAAAAACATAGGAACTGATGGCTTGTTCAGGAGTTTGCTGCATGGAACCGAACAGAGAACCAGCAACCCGTTGAGCTTCGGCAGATTCGGCCATGCCAAATATTTGGTCGTAGATGGGGTTACTACCGTTGACTCCTGCGGCTGATGTTGCTGCTGCTGCAACCTTCTTGGCAGGGGGAACTAATTCGTAAACGGTCTTATCACGTAAATCTTCTTCAAAGTTCACAGTCACGAAGACATCTTCAATCCAGTCGGATGGATACACAGGAGGAATATGCACTCGCGCAGAACGGGCTAATACCAACCAACGACCATCAGCAGTACGGTAGCCAATGTCAATTACATAATCACGATCGCTCACAGGAACAGGAATATACCATTCTCTGGCTAGTTCGTCAGCAGGATATTCTTGAATACTGTGGGGGCTTTGATGATCAAGGCTGATGTCGGTGACATCGTAGATCCGCAGTGCTAGTTGCTGTCCACCTTGTTGTCTGAGTTCGGCTTTGTGTTCGTTGGGTATATCCCAGTAGGTATAAGCCCATTGAGGATCGCGGGGTAAAAGCACAATCCGGCTTTCACCATAACCTGATGGTAGATCTGCTAGTCCTTCATCCACATCCGCCAGAGATCCACCAGTGCGGTCTTCTTGACCTAATTCAAATTTTGCTGCTTCCACGGTTTCCTGTGCCTCCAGTGAACGAGTTGGGTTAAGTGCCACTTTACTGCGCTGAACTTCTTGAATTGATGCGAGTAATTGAGATTTACGCATCCGGCTATAGCGAGAGATACTATATTCGCTGGCAACTTTACGTAATTGCCTTAATGTCATCTCCTCTAGCGGTGGGCGTTCTTTCGCCATAATTTTGGCCTCCAGTAGTTTGAAAGGTAAACGATTTACCCGGGTTAAAGAATGCTTGATAAAATCTCATCCACCCCAGATGAATTTCTTATTCCTGACTTCTGGTTTTGCCCAGTTTTAAGTTTTTTAGTTTGTTTTTTAAATTACGGAGTACTACCTTTGGTTCCTCAGGAATGCCAAGATTAGCATTTCTTTGGGATCGGAGGAGTCCTTGTTGTTAAGTAAATATTAACCAGTAATCCTTGGTAGGGATCAAGGGGTCTGGGGGTGCTTTTTTCCCTACTCTACGAATTTATCAGCCGTTGCGGGATCACAGTGTCATGAAATCATAACATTGTGAGTTATGGTAGCCCAAAGAACTAAAATCATGTCATGACTTGATGACAATTAGAGTGGAGATCAGCCAAAAACCGCAATCCATAAAGGAAGCAGCAGCAGTAACAAAAGTATGGAGAGGATGATACTGCTAGCAACTAAATCGCGGTCAAGGTTGTATTCTTCTGCCAAAATCAGCCCAGCAAAGCCTGTAGGCATTCCCGACATCAAGACCATAGCCAAACGGCGATCGCCTGACAAACCCAACAACAAAGTGGTCAGTAAGCCTACACATAAAGGCATGATCACAACCTTGAGAACAGCAGGGATCACAGCCAGTCGAAAATTTTGCCATCCCTGGAGTTGACCTACGCGAATACCAGTTAATAAGAAGGCACAGGGAATAACAACGTTAATCGACCCTTGGAGTCCTGATTCCATAACCGTCGGCAGTGGTATATGCCGAGTCAGAATGCCAATAATAAAAGCCCATAAAGGGGGTACAGTTAACAGATCCCGCAGTTGCATCCACCAACGATTGGCAGATTTTGCATGACTAAAGTAGCTGGCAATTAACACGCCTAAACCATAGGGCCCCACAAAACTGTGGGTGATACTGTAAAGTAATACCCAATTAAGTGCATCCGGTTGAATTAAATAAGGGGCGATCGCTAACCCCACAAAACCAGTATTTCCCAACACAGCCGCCAGCACAAAACTTCCCTGAGTGCGAGCATCCCAGCAATGATTAGCACCCGAATCTGGCTGCAACTTAGATGACAAGACTTTTTGCCATCCCCATAAAGTTAGCAATGCCACCAATAAACCAATCAGCAGCGCTCCTACCGTAATTACTGATGCTAGCAAAGGCAAACTCCCCGCACCACTCAATTCCTGCTGTTGAGTTTTGCGTGCTAACGCCAAGAGTTCCAGGGGTATACCTACCCAGTAAAGACCACGACCTAACAAATGTGGTAACCACTGAGGTAACAATCTAAATAATAATAGCCCCAGACTCGTCCACAGAATCAGGGGTATATAAGCATGAATTAGAGTTTCTGCCATCAACAACGATCCGAATTGAACACCAATTACGAATTACTAAAAATTCATGCTTACTTGATTAATCACTGACATATTTTGGATGCGCCAAACATCTGCTTGTCGAATTAAGGAATATCGTACACGCAAAGTTTCATCCGTAATATTATTAATCTGACCTCTTTCGTAAAACTGTGTGACTTCCCTGACTCTAGCTACTGCTACTACTGATTGATCTGGGTTTTGGTTGACATATTCGACATTCACCGTGTGGTTGTAAGTCCGATAGCGATTTTGTGACCTTTCCTGTTGGGCAATTAGCCGCCACTGAGCTAAAGTTGCACCTGTTAAAATGTCTTGTAGACTCCCAATGTCATGACTTGGGCCTAAAGCTGAGGCTTTAGTAGATAACCAAGTTTGAATGACCTTCTGTGCCATCTCCTCTGTTAAAGAACCCTCTGGAGGTAGCAACTTGCTGTTTGGCTCAGGAATCGCCAAGGGTGGTTCATTTAGCTGCACCGCTAGCTGTTCACCCTGCAACACAGGTGTAGGGTCAAAGATATTTCTCACCCATCCAAATGTCGTGGAAACTATCAACCAAAAAACTAATATACCTGCCAAAGAAGCAAATACAGTCCAAACAAGTCGGGTTTTTCCTTCTAAAGTATGAGCAAAATTTGCTCGTGGCCCAGAAGCACCCCTACTGTTAGCTGGTTTTGCCTTGCGCCGCCGCCGCTTTTTGACTTTACGCGGGGGAGTAGCATTAGCGGTGCCATTTAAATTGTGATTAGTGGGCCTAGCTGTGTCTACAGTCCGCGAAAATGAAGGTACATTTGTTTCCGGGTTCGCACCGTTGGCAACATTACCTAGTGGTATATTTCGGTTATTTGAGGCAAAGTTTGGCTGTTGGGGTCTTTTGTAGTTGAGTGTTTCTGGTAAATCCGGGTCTAGTTTTCTTTCTTGAGGGAATTTTGGATCAACAACTGGGGAATGATTACTTGGTCGGGGAGGTTGCGAAAAAGACCGCCCGTTGATCACAGCCCAATCATTTGTCGTTTCTGCCTCTGTAGGTAAGGCTTCTAAATAAGCTTGCACCTGTGGGGTAGCAAAATAATCTTTGAGCGAGGCTGGTTGCTGGGCTAAATCACGGAAGTGCGGAAAAACTTCGTTTTGTAACCACTGTTCTGCATATAAACATAACCCCGGTAACAAGTCTGGAGAATCTAGGGATCTCTCCCGAATAAAAGCTAGGGCCTCGTATTCCTGACTGAGTTCTAAAACACGGGTGGCTTCTTCGGTTTGTCCTAGTAGCAGCGCACATAGGGACTGTTCTAAATGCACATCTTGACGCTTTCCTAGACCCATCAGCATCTGCTTGGCCTGACGAATTAAAGCAGGTTGACGTTGAGTGAATCCCCGTGCCAAAGAAGCATAAACCGCCAAGTAATTAGCAACAGCAGATGGACGTTTACTTTCCGCTTCAAATAACTTGTGCTGTTCGGCGACTGTTAAATGGTGGCGTAGTTGCTGGATAAATCGCAGAAAATCATCTATGTTTAATCCTGAGTAATCATTACCAGTGCCATCGATGCCGCCGCGATCGCTTAAAATATTATGCAAGAAAGCCAAGCCTTGCCGTCGTTCCGCAGCCTTTTCTTCCGGCAGTGCCAGTAATTCTAAAATCCGATATGGGCGCAACTTATATAAGTCAGCCTGCATTTCTGCTTGCACACTGGCAAATAGCCCTTCCCGTGACAGCAGTTCTTGTCCCGTTTCTAAGGAAATAGCCGCATTTTCATGGTGGCCTTGCTGCCATTGCTCCCGACCCAATTCTAGACAAGCCAGCGCCACAGTCAGCACAATATCTGGGTACTCCGAACTTTCGCTTAATTCGTCACTTACCAGATGATTACCCACTTTGGCAGCTGCCACACTGCTTTGATTGGTCAGGTAATTATGACCTAATTTGAGTACGAGTTCATATTCTCCTAATTCTTGCAGAATTAATAAAGCACCAACTAATTCCTGTTGAGAAATGTCAATGCTGAGACTTTGAGTATCAGGATCGCCCTTGTTGCTGTCTGTGTGGTTTCCCACTGCAACAGTAGCATTAGCATTGCCGTCAGGGCCATAGGCGTGGGCAAGATAAAGCTCATTGTAACTGCTACGTTCTTTAGGATTTGATAAAACCACGTAAGCTTCTTCTATAAGTTGTTTACGAGAAGAAATCGCTGCTTGAGAATACTCTCGTCGCGGCAATTGTACAATGCGATCGCTGTATGACTGCCGCAACTGTTCATCACTTGCCGCTAACGGTAGTCCTAAAATTCGGTAGTAATCTAGCGGAATTCGCACAGTCTACTTCCCCTGCACCGTGATCAACATAATTCACCTAGAGCATTCCAGGCATGTAAAACCGTGCCACAATAATACGGTGAATAATACCGTGTTGGACTTACACTATAAGTTTATATTGCAACAATTGATTTTGTTCCTTCCGCAAATTTGAGTCATATTCTAGTGCTAGCTTTTGGCATTTGCCTAGAAAGCCCCGATGCTTTGTGTTAATTTTTAGTATTGTTGCCTGTAAAAACTTATAGTTGTCAAGAGCCAGTGAATTTCCCTAACTATACAGTTAGAGAAGCTACCCCCGAAAGGATAAAATTTAAGATAAAGAAATAGAACCATATCATAAATACAAATAAATAACAAGTATCTAAGTATACAAAAATAATCATTGTTCATTTTCCCAAATTGTTCATGGATATGCAGAAACCAAGCTATCCTGATTGATAGCCTATGAACAGGGGTAGGGAACGAGAAAAATCAGGGGGCATCTGCTGCCGTTAGGATGAGATCCTCGCAGAACGTGGGTTGAAAAATGCCAAATTCACCCATTTTTCTGATAATTGCCGACAAACCTTTGAGGCGCATAATTTTTGGTTGTTAACTCCAGCAGACCCAGCTTGCGAAAAGCAGATATTGTCTGAGAGCAACTTATTTGAGATGGTAAATTTCAGTTTTACAATAGGGATACTAAAAAAGAATGGTTCAAGAACGCACGTTACCTACATTTAATGCTGCCACTACTCAGATCACCAAAGAAGAAGGGTTGCGGTTGTATGAAGACATGGTATTAGGGCGCTTATTTGAAGACAAGTGCGCTGAAATGTACTATAGGGGCAAAATGTTTGGTTTTGTCCACTTATACAACGGACAAGAAGCCGTTTCCACAGGCGTAATTCAAGCGATGCGACCGGGCGAAGACTTTGTTTCCAGCACCTACCGCGACCACGTTCATGCTTTGAGTGCAGGCGTACCAGCCAGAGAAGTCATGGCAGAGTTATTTGGCAAAGCCACAGGTTGCAGCAAAGGGCGCGGTGGTTCCATGCATATGTTTTCTGCCGAGCATGGTTTACTGGGTGGTTATGCTTTCGTGGCCGAAGGAATCCCTGTAGCAGCCGGAGCAGCTTTCCAAAGCAAATACCGCCGCGAAGTCTTGAAAGACCAAAATGCCGACCAAGTAACAGCTTGTTTCTTTGGTGATGGTGCTGCTAACAACGGGCAATTTTTTGAAACTTTGAACATGGCGTCCCTCTGGAAACTGCCAATTATTTTCGTAGTAGAAAATAACAAATGGGCCATTGGTATGTCTCACGAACGGGCCACTTCCCAGCCAGAAATTTATAAAAAAGCCAGTGTATTTAACATGGTGGGCGTAGAAGTAGATGGTATGGATGTACTAGCAGTCCGAGCCGTCGCTCAAGAAGCAGTAGCCCGCGCCCGTGCAGGAGAAGGCCCCACCTTAATCGAAGCCCTTACCTACCGCTTCCGGGGTCACTCCTTGGCAGATCCCGATGAAATGCGGAGCAAAGCCGAGAAAGAATTTTGGTTTTCCCGCGACCCCATTAAAAAGCTAGCAGCTTATCTAATTGAGCAAAATCTAGCAGATGAGGCAGAACTCAAAGCCATTGATCGTAAAATTCAAGCAGTGATCGATGAAGCTGTGAAGTTCGCCGAAAGTAGCCCCGAACCAGACCCCAGCGAGTTATATCGCTTTATATTTGCGGAAGACGAGTAAAAAGAGGCAGGGGAGCAAGAGGCAGGGAGCAGGGGAGAGACTGCAACAAGGCTTGTACTCCGCCCCAGATCAAGCGTCCTAAAAGCGGCTCACTGTATCACTTGCCGAAGTGGACAGGGCTTGATACCCATGTTCCGCTTCTCTGCGACACCCTACGCTGTAAGCGGAAGCTATGCCGTTCGCATAGCATCTCCCTTAGGAGAAGGTTTTACGTTCCACAGCATCCCCCTACTCCCCACTCCCCACTCCCCACTCCCCACAATATGTTTACCATTGCCCTGCAACAGCAACAATACAAAACTTACATCCTTTCAGATGAAAGTGCTGGCTCTCAAGTCGAAGTAGTACCAGAAAGAGGGGGTATCATCACCCGTTGGCGCATTCAGGGGCAAGAAATTTTCTACCTGGATGCTGAACGTTTTACTCATCCTGATTTGAGCGTCAGGGGTGGAAATCCGATTTTATTTCCTATCTGTGGTAACTTGCCGGATAATGCTTACTCCCACAATGGGCAGCAATACACCTTAAAACAACACGGTTTCGCCCGTGACTTACCTTGGGAAGTCTCTGAACAACAAACTCAAGGGAAAGCTAGCTTGACTCTGGTACTCAATAGCAACGAGCAAACGAAGGCGGTTTATCCCTTTGATTTTCAACTAGTTTTCACTTACGAATTGCAAGGAAATACTTTATCAATTCGGCAGCAGTACAAAAATTTGTCATCTACATCTTTGCCATTTTCGGCGGGTTTTCATCCTTACTTCCTCACGGGTGGTGATAAAACTCAGCTAGAGTTTCATATTCCTTCCCAGCAGTATCAAGACCAGAAAACCAAGGAAATTCATGCGTTTGATGGTAACTTTGATTTCAACCGGGATGAAATTGATGTTGCCTTTGGCGATTTAACTAGTCAATCTGCCACAGTCACAGATAGTAGCCGTAAATTAAAACTGACCTTGGATTACGACCCCATCTATTCCAAGTTGGTATTTTGGACTCTCAAAGGCAAAGACTTCTACTGTCTAGAACCGTGGACTGCTCCTCGTAATGCCCTGAATACAGATGAAAACCTGACTGTGTTGGCACCAGGCAACGAATTGCTGACAACTTTCCGCCTCACAGCAAATTTTTTCTAAACCCCTTTACAAATCTCTAACTATTCATGCTATAATTGCAAAGTTGCAGAAAAAGCAAAAGGGTCGCTAACTCAACGGTAGAGTACTCGGCTTTTAACCGATTAGTTCCGGGTTCGAATCCCGGGCGACCCATATAGAAAACCAAAGAGTCTGATTTATCGGTTACTAAGCGTAGCTAGGGATTTGTTTATGTTTGACAGATAGCGGTCACCATTCCCTTATAATCAGGCTTAAAGGCGTAAAGTTTTTCAACATAAACACCCGTCACTAGTTATAATTTCCTATAAGTTGAAAAAAGTCTTAAGATTAGCGTAATAGTTACGCTTCTCTCACACCGACTAGCTGAAAATACATTTAGGAGGACTATCTATGGCGCTCGTACCAATGCGGCTGCTTCTGGATCACGCGGCTGAAAACGGTTACGGCATTCCAGCTTTTAACGTTAACAACTTGGAGCAGATTCAGGCAATTCTGAAGGCGGCAGCAGAGACAGATAGCCCCGTAATTTTACAAGCTTCTCGTGGCGCTCGTGCTTATGCAGGCGAAAACTTTCTACGCCATCTGATTTTGGCAGCAGTAGAAACCTATCCTCATATCCCCATTGTCATGCACCAAGATCATGGTAATGCACCTTCTACTTGCTACTCAGCAATTAAAAATGGCTTTACCAGTGTGATGATGGATGGTTCACTGGAAGCTGATGCTAAGACTCCTGCTAGCTATGAGTACAACGTTAATGTTACCCGCGAAGTGGTAAACGTAGCTCATTCTTTGGGTGTCAGCGTTGAAGGTGAACTTGGTTGCTTGGGTTCTCTGGAAACTGGTGCTGGTGAAGCTGAAGATGGTCACGGATTTGAAGGTACTTTGGATCGTGAGCAGCTACTGACTGACCCTGACCAAGCAGTAGATTTCGTAGAACAAACCCAAGTAGATGCTCTGGCTGTTGCTATCGGTACTAGCCACGGTGCTTACAAGTTTACCCGCAAACCAACCGGGGAAATTTTGGCTATCAGCCGCATTGAAGAAATTAACCGCCGTCTGCCTAACACCCACTTGGTAATGCACGGTTCTTCATCTGTGCCAGAAGATTTACTTGCCCTAATTAACCAGTATGGTGGTGCAATTCCCGAAACCTACGGTGTACCTGTAGAAGAAATTCAAAAAGGTATCAAGTGTGGTGTGCGTAAGGTTAACATTGACACCGATAACCGTCTAGCTATCACCGCCGCCGTTCGTGAAGCTTTGGCAGCAAATCCCAAGGAATTTGACCCCCGTCACTTCCTCAAGCCTTCTATTAAATACATGCAGAAGGTGTGTGCTGACCGCTATGAGCAATTTGGCACTGCCGGCAATGCTAGCAAGATCAAGCAAATTTCTCTGGAAGATTTTGCTGCTAAGTATGCTAAGGGTGAACTCAAAGTTGTGACCAAGGCATCTGCTAAAGTTTAATTTTGTCAAAAAATAAATAGGAGCATGAGATGATTACTCGGTTCCTTAAAGAATAAAGTTTTGATGTTGGTATAGATAAACCGGGCGACATAGAAGTTTCCCGGTTTTTTGTTGGTCTATATTGGTAATTAGTCATATTTCCTGCGGAAACCCTGCACTTACCGCGCAGCTATGCCCGCAAGGGCTTTACGTAATTCGCAATTTGTAATTTGTAATTATTAATCAATAGAGTAGTCAAATACACTAAATATTCGCTATATTCCCGTAAGTATTCATTAATGAAGTTTTTATGAAAAGAAACTGGAAAAAGCTGAAGATAGTTGCAAGTTTCTTTTGCGCGATCGCCTTGACACAATTTTTGGGGGCAAAAACCCCTGTACAAGCGGCCCAAAATGTTGTCGTGCGTTTCGGCCCATTTGCAGAAACTCTCTCACTGGCTGAATTACAACAGGCTGCGGAAACTGGTGAATTTCCTCAAGGGTTGGAACTTTACACCGGGGGATTATCTCAAGAACAACGTCGCTTCTTTGTAGGAGCGCTCAGAATGAGAGTGCCGATTAATGTTGTTACTCTCAGTAGTTTACTCAATACGCAAATTGGTACAACTATTCTCAGTAATATCTCTGAAGCTTTAGTCCGCAAAGATCAGGCTGGTGTCCAAGCACTGAGAGCCGCATTAGTGTTAGGTGCTACTGAACCACAAGGGCTTTCTCTACTCAATTTCATTGCCGCTTATCCCAGTCAACGCCTGGAAATTGATTTGTTCAAGGCTGTTCAAGTTGCAGGACGTTTAAACACATCTTTTTGGCGTACTCAACAATTTATGCTGGGGATTTCGCCTTTACTCGATTCCAGAACCCCACAGATTTCTCTAGAATTTGACCCCACCCAGTCGGGAATAGGCCAAGTACAAGTACTCAACTTCAACTGGAATGACCAAAAGCGGAGTCGAGAAATTCCTGTTGATGTCTACTGGTCAACAACAAGCAATTCCGAAAAACCCGTAATTGTCTTTAGTCACGGCTTAGGGTCAGTTCGCCATGAATTGCGTTACCTTGCCAATCATCTAGCATCCCACGGTTATGTGGTTGCGGCCTTAGAACATCCGGGTAGTAATGAAACAAATACTAACTTAGCCGCACAAGGTAAAACCAGGGTTGTCCAGCCTCAGGAATTTTTGCAGCGTCCCCAAGATGTAAGTTTTGTTCTCGATGAACTCGAAAAGCTCAATCAAACAGCTAATAACCCATTACAAGGGAAACTGGCGACTAATAACGTGATGATTGTTGGTTATTCTTTTGGTGGCGGTACAGCTTTAGCCATGGCTGGCGCTGAGTTGCAACTAGAACGCCTCAAACAACGCTGTCAAGGTAACTTAGCTGGGTTCAGTTTAGGGGAAACTATCCAATGTGTCGCTCAAGAATTGCCAGAAAATAGCTATCAACTACGAGATGAAAGAATCAAACAGGCGATCGCTCTCAATCCTACCAGTTCGCTAATCTTTGGTACCACTGGTTTAACTCAAGTAGCCGTACCAACCCTAGTTTTGGCGAGTTCCGCAGATAAAACTACCCCAGCGTTGACTGAACAAATTGTGGGATTTAATCAAATACCATCTCCCAAATGGCTGGCCGGTGTGGTGGGCGGTACTCATCTAAGTGTGAAAGACCCTAGTACCACTATGGATCAGGTAGGACGACCAAATACACCTTTTAGTGGTGGTGAAGTTGTGGGTGAACAAGCAGCAGATGTCCGGAAATTTGTGAAAGCTATATCTTTGGCGATGGCTGCACAACTGACTTCAGAAGCTGAGAAATATGCTGTCTTTCTGACCTCAGATTATGCTCAGATAGCTTCGACTCCAGCATTTCCATTTCGCTTGGTGATGGAGATTCCTCCAGATGCTATGTCAATGTTGAAAGAATTGGACGCTAACTAAGGGACTTCCAACTAAAACAATATCCCATAGCTGGGGTAAGCAGGGGAACAGGGGGAAAATAAGAAATATTATTTGCGTAAATTGGATAATTTATTCTTTAGAAGTCCCTAAGAAGCTGCCAAATCAAGCAATGTCCCATCGCAGGGGGATAAGGGCAAAACAATTCGTCTTGAGTACAAATAATCATTGATTTTCTGGAGTTCCCCTGTTCTCAATTTCCCTTGTAAATGCATAAGCATTTTTTATGAAGGGTATTGATTATTTTGTGTCAATTTATGTTGACTACTATAAATAGTATCGTTACACTTAGTTATATAAATTAACAAAATAAATAAATCAACATTAATTTTGATTTCTTGTGCAGTTAGCTAAAAAAACTGGTTTCGGTATTGGTACCTCCTATTAACATTTGGACTTCTCCTAATCGCCTCGGTGTCATAACTGAGGTTTTTTATTGCTCAAAAATATTATGTGACTGTACTTTGAAGCGATCGCTCAGATCCTAGTGTCATTAGCATCTTGACTATAATGTTTGCCAGGGATCTGACTTGTCAGCGCTGGGGCGATCGCCTGAGTAGTCAATACTAGTTGATTTTTGACGGTGACGGCATTCGTTACCATTTTCCATTATTTGACTATTTTTGCTCCGATGATCTATCCTAGAATCAGAATAAAAAGACAAAGATAGCTCTAATAGTCATATATTTTGCTAGCTAGTTGGTTATTGTTGCTGGTATGTACAGCGGTTTAGGACTAGCAGCAAAAGACAGCTTGGGTGAAAAGCTAGTCAATAATTAGGCAAGTATAATTCATCACCGCTGTTCAGCCGCTTAACTCACCAGATTTGAGGTTAGGCAAAAATTTGTATTTATTTGCAAATTTAGTTTTGGAATAAATAACCTTTGGGATTAGCTATCACTAAATTGTCCCCAGGTTTGTCGTTTCATCTATTTAGGGATCTAATTAATTTTGTTGAATTTAAATTACTGCATCCCCTTATCTGGATGTCAACGACAAAGATTACAAACTTGCATTTGTCATATTCTTGTACACTTTTACCTTGAATAAAGTACCATGAATGATTGTGATTTTATATTAAATATCTGCATTCTATCGATAGCCTATCTATCTAGTATTTACTTTTGGATAGCTTTTTCTCAACACTCCAATGAGTGACTGAATACTGGCATATTGATTGCCAGTTATTGCCCATTTTTACTAGACTTTAGAGAGCAGGTGACCAAAAATACATCTGTCAGAGTATCCAGTGGAAAATCTTATGAAAAGTTTAGCTAAATAAATAATTGCATTATTAATCTCAGAATGTTAGTTTTTTTACCAGAAGTGCTTACAACTAGAGATATACAAATTGGCTTACTGGGACTCATAGCTGGATCTTTAGTTTTTGTCTTTATTCGTTTATTTTTTACATGGATAAATTTACTCTTGAAAAAGCTCCAAGTTTTACCAATTAGTGATATTTACCAAAACGTAATTAAGTCTAACAAATCCTTAGTTATGTCCGTATTGGTAATTTCTTGTCTTGAGTTAATTTCATTTTTTCTACCTATCAATAAATGGTCTAACTCATTAGAGATTATTATTAGTTTAACTTTAGCAATTACTGGAAGCTGGTTAGCATCTAGATTATTTAAAAACTTTTTTGATTTCTATTTATTAAATGCTGCTTTCCAAACAGGACAAAAAATCAGTAGTGAGTTATTAATTCTTTTTAAATGGATAGCTAATATTATTATTATTTTTACAGCTATTCTGATCTATGCTCAAACCCATAAAATTAATCTCTTAGGATTACTAGCTAGTTTAGGAATCGGCGGATTAGCCGTAGCTTTTGCTGCTCAAAAAACTTTAGAACAAGTTTTGGGTGGTATAGTTCTCTATCTTGATCGTCCCTTCGTAATTGATGATTATATTGGTTTACCCGATGGTACTTTCGGGAGAGTCGAATCTATCGGATTGAGATCGACACGCATTCGGACATCTGGTAAAGGAACTTTGGTGATAGTCCCTAATAGTTCTCTAACTCAACTCAATATTGAAAACTTTACCGGTGCGAAGAAAGTCATGTCTATTCTTTATTTGATTTTCTATAGATCCATCAGTAGCGAAGAAAAAGCGTTAATTCGCCAAGTAATATTAGAAAGTACAAACGGGATTTTTGGCATTGATTCGCGTAATACCGATGTAAATTTTCAAAATTCCAGCACTTCGGTAGATCCAGATAAAACCCAAGCGCAAGTTTCTTTCTTTATTTTGGGTTCTGGAGATGTTTCAATGGAATTACGTCGTCAACTTTTAGATTTAGCAACTCAAAGTATTACTCAAGATTTGAAAGAATATGGTATTGCATTTGAGATAGAAGAACCAACAATATATGTTGATTCACCGATTACAATTTAGCCAGAATGACCAACATTTCACAGCTTATTCTAGAATTTTTCCAGCAGGACACTACAAGATTAGCTCTATTTAGATTTGGCACATTTCTAATTTTTATTCTACTGTCTTTACTAGTTGGACGATATACACCTACATTTGTACGAATTGTAATTCGACGTTTTGCACCACAACAGGTTGCCAGTATTTATAATAATTTAATTGAACCTATCAGAAACTTATTTAGAATCACTGGTACTTTAATTCTTATTTCATTATCTTTAGCCTGGATTATTGAATATCAATATATTTATGGATTTATTTCACCCATTGTAGACTTAGCTGTTATTACTAGTCTCGCTTGGCTCGCCTCTCGTCTATTTCGTCAATTTATTCGATTTTATGGCATTGAATTAGTAGGAAAATTAGGACGAGAAGTAGATGAATTGCTTTTAGTATTTGAAACTTTAGCGAATGTAATCATTGGCTTTATTGCCGTTCTTGCTTTTGCCCAAAGTCAACAATTTAATTTAGTGGGTTTATTAACTGGTTTGGGAATCGGTGGATTAGCTGTGGCGTTTGCTGCTCAAAAAACACTAGAACAGTTAATAGGAACCATTGTGTTGTATTTAGATAGGCCATTTATTCCTGGAGAATACATTCGTTTACAGAAATCTCCACAAATCCCAGAAGGTTTATTCGGACGAGTTGAATCAATTGGCATCCGTTCCAGTAAAATTCGTACTGCGGCTAAGAGTACGTTGTTCATTATTCCTAATTCAATATTGGCAAACTTAGAAATTGAAAATATTACTCGAGGTAAAAAAGTTATGGTTCTACTCTACCTCGATTTTTTTAAACTACTGCAAGACCAAGAAAAAGCTTTAGTTCAGCAGGTAATTATCGAGAGTACTAACTCCCTTTTCGGTATAGATCCTGGAAGTACCAGTATTACTTTTTTAAATCAAAATGCTGCAATACAAACAACTCGAACAAGAGTCACGTTCTTTATTTTAGGTTCTAATGATAACTCTTTACAATTACGTAAACGTTTATTGGAGTTAGCAAATGAAAAAATTTCTAAAAAACTATTTTCTTCGGGAATTGAGTTTAAAATGCAAGAACCAACCATTTATGTAGACTCACCAGTCACGCTTTGATAATTGAGGTGGAATTTTCATTTGCTAGTGATTCTTCCTTTCTTCCACGCAGCAATGTGAGATGCCAATAAGATAGTGTATCTAGGTTCATCAGCTAACCTTTGTAGAGCTGCTGCTATGGGTATTTCTGTATCTTGTGAAGTAAAAACAGTGACAATTTTTTCTAATGCCACAGTTTTTCCGGGAAAGCATTGGAAGCTAGTAAATAAACTGGGGTTACTAGAAGTACTCTCTACCCATACAGGCAAAATTTCGTCACCATCTACCACCAATTTAGCTGCCAT
Organism: Nostoc sp. CCY0012; assembly: GCF_963920855.1. Lineage (NCBI taxonomy): Bacteria > Bacillati > Cyanobacteriota > Cyanophyceae > Nostocales > Nostocaceae > Nostoc > Nostoc sp. CCY0012. The sequence goes on from NZ_CAWUDM010000005.1 coordinate 106,241, forward strand.
ACCGAGTTGAATGCCAGAGTGAACAGTTTGACTCTGTAGCCAGATAATTTGTTCTATACCACCTTGATTTAAAGTTCGCCAATGTTGCTCTGCAATTTTTGGGTTAGGGTCGAATCCCACTTCAACTGTGACATCACCTGTAAAATCTATAGATGTAATTTGACAACGGATTGCTAAAATATGTTGATCGGCCAAACTAGCAAAACGTTCAAAGTAAAAATCTAGGGTATGACCTGCTGGACTACGCCACCGCACACAACGACTAACTAAACCCAAACGCAGATCAAGTTGACGTTCATATTTGATAATTTCACCACTGTCCATACTAAAACGTTCACCTGCAACTGTCACCACTAAAGGTAGCCAGTTGGGACAGTTTACAAGTTTAGTATGGGGTATTTTTTCGTCATAAACACCATCAATCATTGTCACTGGCCAATCCTGGGGATAACCTTCCTCGAAAGTCCCCCGTGTACCTAAATAACCATTGCTAAGGGTGAAGACAGTTTCCTGATAATGTAGCTCTGTGGGATTAAACTCTCTTTCAATCACCTGGGAAACGGTACTCTTAACTATTAACTGATTGTGTGGAGAATTTTCCACAGATACATCAAGCATGGTAAATAAACCTATATCTGGGAACAGAATACAATTCAATTAATCTGATTTCAATAACTAATCTAATTACTGCCTCCATTGCTGAGACTTGAATGTAGTTTTTACAGACAGAAGAGTTGAGTTTTTTGCTATTAAATCAATTTGGAAATTCATCCGTCTCTAGTTAGGTTCCATATATAACTCATGTGGGAACGCATAAATGCAAAAATCGATACAAATTTATATATTTATACATATAGAATTAGAGACTTGCAATTTCTTGTGACTTTTATAACGCTTAGACCTGTTAATACAGGATTGAATACAGTAAAAATCATCCTCAAGACTGATCACAAAAAGACAGAATAGTCGTTATCAATTTATTGACTAAAAAAGCTGAGTGTTCTGTTTCTGATATTTATGCGTCGCCAAATCGCCTATGTTTTAATTTTGCTGTTTTCGCTGATTATTGTGACACTTTGGTGGCCCATAAACGATGCGGATTGCAACGCGAAAGCGTTTCTGGCATCAAAAACCCCAAAATTTTCCATCCCAGCGAGTCAGATTGTAGTGCAGCCGTGGCGTGGAGAACACCAGGTATATGGAATCTTTATGGTTCCCAATGAATACAAGCGATCGCCCTTTTTTGTTTTATCAGTCAAAGGTATTGGTAGTCACTGTTCTAGACCATTTGGCTACAACCAAAACTATGATGACGTGGTTGCTAAACCTGGAACTCATTTAATCAGGTACTACATGAGAAGTCGTATTGCTTTACGCGGCATACTTCAGGGTTTGTACTTGCAGATAAATAATCCCCAAAACTGGACACTGACCTATCCGTTAATTAACCTCAACCAAGTCAGTGGGAATTTCACTATGTAACAACGTATTAGTAGCATTGATGACAACCTGCGCTGCACCTGTAAAAAATGATTTCTCAATATTGGTTGGGACATCACTCGGTAAGTGGTAGTGGGGAGTACGGAGATTAGCGGTATCTGTTACCAGCACAGCACCCACACCCTGATACCAAAATGGTGCATGGTCACTACGTAGGGTATCAGGTGTCAGCAACCCTTTCAGGGGAATAGGTAACCGTAGCACCGATGGGACATGAGGTTGATCAGATTGTTGAAAGGCGTTCAGCAAAGACAAATGTTCTGTATCACCAACCGCTACCAAAAAGTCGCCTTTATCGCTGGGTGGAGTCACCGGTAAACCCACCGGATATTGCTGACAACCTGACGTGTAGCAGGCATAACCCACCATATCCATGACAATGACACCGCTAAGGTTTTGCAAGCGTTCTATCTGGGTAACGAAAGCCTTACTACCTAAAAGTCCCGTTTCTTCCTGGTCAAAAAAAGCTAACTGCAAAGTCCGTGGTGACGGTTTTGAACCCAGAAGTCGGGCAACTTCCAACACCACCGCCACACCGCTAGCATTATCATCAGCACCAGGGGAAGCGTTAACAGTGTCATAATGTGCAGCTACAAGAATTGCACCAGCTGCTTGATTAGTCCCCAAGCGTTCAGCAAAAATATTCACACCGGCGGAAAATTCTTCTAACTTTGGTTCCCAACCTAACTTTCTCAGTTCAGTTGTAATATAACTGCGAGTACGCGATCGCTCTGTTGGTGAGTAGCGCTGAAAATCTAAATTTTGAATGTGGTGAAAAAGCTTGTCAGTCGATACCGCCGGGCCAATTTTCACTGATTGTAACTTTGGTTGTGGTTGTGGCTTTTCTACAGGCATCTCAACCACTTCTGAACTAGAAGGCTGCTGCCAAAATGCTCTAATAACAGTATCCCTACTACCCACAACCATCACCACCACCAGCACCAACAGCCAAATCCATTTTTTCATGTAAATTGATACCTCTGCATAGCTACTGCATTCAAAAAAATGTATTGAGGAATATGAATTAAATAACATGCAAGTCTAGTTTTTGACCTCACCCCGCCTT